>NZ_PSTP01000050.1:0-540 GCF_002930935.1 Rathayibacter sp. AY1A2
CAGCGTCGACAGCGGGTAGTAGATCATCGGCTTGTCGTAGATCGGCATCAGCTGCTTCGAGATGCCCTTGGTGATCGGCCACAACCGCGACCCCGAACCGCCCGCGAGGATGATGCCCCTCACAGATGAAGCCCTCTCGACACAGGAGCGGCGGAGGCACGGAGCGGTTCCTGAGCGGAGCAGGTCCCGCCGGCGGCGGCTGCCGGAGGAGAGGAGATGAGCACGGGCGTAACCGTAGCAAGGTCACGTTTCGCCGAAATCACAGGAGGCCCCGTCAGGCCCTGTTTCGGCCTCTGGAGCGTCCCCCGGAGAGGGTAGCTGGAGAAGGAGAATGAGTCACCGACGGTTGCTCTGCCTCTCCGCGTCTCATTCCTGCTTCTGTGGGGAGTGCTTCTCCTCTCTCATTCCTGAGCGGAGTACTTCTCCTCGGTGGCGGCCTTCGCGGGGCGCCACCAGTCCTCGTTGGCGCGGTACCAGTCGATGGTGGCGGCGAGTCCGGCGTCGAAGTCGGTGTAGCGGGGGCGCCAGTCGAGCTCGGTG
>NZ_PSTP01000051.1:0-514 GCF_002930935.1 Rathayibacter sp. AY1A2
CCTGGTGTCGCTGGTCATCCCGATCGTCCTGCAGCAGCTCGTCGACGGGCCGCTGGGGGACGGAGCGGCCTCCGCCGGCTCCGGCGACCTCGGGCCGCTGATCGGCCCGGTCGCCGTCATCCTCGTGCTCGGCGTCGTCGAGGCCGGTGCCATCGCGCTGCGCCGCCGGATGGTCCTCACCCCCAGCACGCGGATCGAGGCGCGCATGCGCTCGGCGCTCTACAGCCGCCTGCAGGACCTCCCCGTCTCGTTCCACGACCGCTGGCAGAGCGGGCAGCTCCTGTCGCGGGCGATGAGCGACCTCAGCCTCATCCGCCGCTGGATCGCCTTCGGCTTCGTCCTGCTCGTGGTCAACGCGCTGACGATCGTCGTCGGCTTCGGCGTCCTCGTCTACTGGAACCCGATCCTCGGCGTGCTCTTCGTCGTGTGCTCGATCCCGGTCTGGATCTACGGGTTCGCGTTCGAGAAGCGCTACTCGAGCATCGCGCGCCGCAGCCAGGACCAGGCGGGCGAC
>NZ_PSTP01000006.1:0-153797 GCF_002930935.1 Rathayibacter sp. AY1A2
TCGCGCAGACGCTTCTTGCGGCGGGGAGCCGCAGCCGGGGCGCCGTGCACCGCGATCCGGGGGGCAGGGCCGGCCGCCGCCGCGCCGGCCCCCGCTGCCGCCGCGCCCGCCGCCTCCCCCGAGCCCACCGACTCCAACCCCGGCTACGTCACCCCGCTCGTGCGCAAGCTCGCCGGCGAGAACGGCATCGACCTCTCCACCCTGACGGGAACCGGAGTCGGCGGCCGCATCCGCAAGCAGGACGTCCTCGACGCGGTCGAGGCCGCCAAGTCGGCTCCGGCCGCCCCGGTCTCGGCGCCCGCCGCCGCAGCCGCCAAGGCCGCGCGCACCCCGCTCGAGACGTCGCCCCTTCGC
Source organism: Rathayibacter sp. AY1A2 (assembly GCF_002930935.1). NCBI lineage: Bacteria > Bacillati > Actinomycetota > Actinomycetes > Micrococcales > Microbacteriaceae > Rathayibacter > Rathayibacter sp. AY1A2. The sequence goes on from NZ_PSTP01000006.1 coordinate 355, forward strand.
GGCACCACGCAGCCGATGTCGCGCCTGCGCAAGGTCCTCGCGCAGCGCGCCGTCGAGTCGATGCAGACGAGCGCCCAGCTCACCTCGGTCATCGAGGTCGACGTCACGGCGGTCGCCCGCTTCCGCGACTCGGTCAAGAAGAGCTTCCAGGAGAAGACCGGCGCCAAGCTGTCCTTCCTCCCGTTCTTCGCCCTCGCGGCGGCCGAGGCGCTCAAGGCCTACCCGGTGATCAACTCGACCCTCGACGGCGAGTCGATCGTCTACCCGGACCACGAGAACATCAGCATCGCCGTCGACACCGAGCGCGGCCTGCTGACTCCGGTCCTCAAGAACGCGTCCGAGCTGAACCTCGCGCAGATCGCCTCCACCATCGGAGACCTGGCCGAGCGCACCCGCAACAACAAGCTGAAGCCCGATGAGCTCGCCGGCGGCACCTTCACGCTGACCAACACCGGTTCGCGCGGGGCCCTGTTCGACACTCCCGTCGTGTTCCTGCCGCAGACCGCGATCCTCGGCACCGGCATCGTCACAAAGAAGCCGGCCGTCGTGCAGGTGGACGGTGCTGACGCGATCGCGATCCGCTCGACCGTCTTCCTCGCGCTCTCGTACGACCACCGCACGGTCGACGGAGCCGACGCGGCGCGCTTCCTGGTCGCGATCAAGGAGCGCCTCGAGGAGGGCTCGTTCGAGAACGACCTCGGCATCTGAGACGCTCCCCCTGAGCGCGCCTCTCACGAGGCCGCTCCGGTGTAGACGTCGCGGATGAGCCAGCCGGCCTCCGTCCTGATGATCAGGACGGAGGCCGCTGTCGTCCCCGGGGCCGTCCGGAGGTGCACGACCGCCGATGCCCCGTTCACGTCGACGAGGACGGCCGATGCCTCCCCCGTCTCCGGGACAATGGAGGAGGGGCCGTCCGCTGCGTCGCCGAGCGGCGAGTCCGCCGTGACCAGCCCGCGGGCGCACTCCCGATCCCCGCACGCGCGCACCGCGTCGATCAGCACCTCCGCCGCTTGCTCGGCGTCGAGCGAGGCCGCCGCGACCGGAGCCGGCGGCGCCGCGGTCGCCACAGCAGGCGGAGCCGACCGAGCCGGAACGGGCGCGGCTGCGGTCGACGCCTCCGCATCCTGCACCTGCCGACCGGGCCCGCCCGCGAGCGAACCGGCGAGCACCGCTCCCAGCACGATCGCCGTCCCGACGGAGAGCGGTCCCCGACGCCGGACGACGAACGCCCGGAGGCGGTCCTGCCAGCCGTCGAGCGGATGGACCCGCCTGTGCCGGGCAGCCGGAGCGGGCACCGCCTCCCGACCCCGTGCATCCGCGCCGGACGTCGGCAGCGCCCGCACCGCCTCGCCTATCCCCTGCGGATCAGCGAGTCCGTAGAGGTTGCCCTCCAGCGCCAGCAGGTCGCGGTGCCGCGCGAGGGCGGCGACCGGCAGCTCCGGGCAGAGCATCCCGAGGCGCTCCAGGACCCGCTGCAGCGCGTCGCGCGCCGCACGTGGGGTGTCGACGACGGGCGTCGTCAGCAGCAGCAGCGGCCGACCCTCCTCCGTCAGGCCGATGTCGTCCGTCGTCGGAGCCAGCCATGCTCCCTCGAGCGCGGCCGACCGGACCGCGCCCACCACGGGGGCGAGGAGGGTGACCGCGGCGCCGAGTCCGATCCCCCGCTCGACCCGCAGGAACCTCTCGAGCGTGGCGACGACGGGAGGGGCGGTCGAGACGATGCACCTCCTCGGAGAGGACTCCACCCGGACGATGCGCTCGCGGTGGCGGTGCTCGGCGAGCCGAGCCACCGGCGACGCCTGCAGCGCCTCGGCCTCCCGCGGCCGCATCGTCCGCTCGGCCGATGGTGCGGCGTCCGGCGCAGGCGTCCGCCGCCTCCCCGTCCGCGCTCCGCCGATCCTCCGGCCCTGGACCGTCCCGCTGCTCGTCATGAGGCGAGCCTGACCGCAGGCCGAGGCGGAGGACGCCCGCCGATCCCGATCGGTGGAGGGATCGGTGCACGTGCCCTCTGTGGAGGAGCCGGATCCGCGTCCGGGGTCCGCCGCCGCGCTCCCGCTCGGTATCCTTGACGTCATGGCACGCAGCACGGAACCGTCGACGAAGGCGGTCAAGGAACCCGGACGTCTCAAGCAGATGTGGCAGGTGTTCCAGATGACCCGCCGCTACGACAGCAGCGCCGTCTGGATCATCCTCCTCGCGCTCCTGCTCCCGATCCTGCTCGGCGTGCTCCTCGGCATCCTCCTCGGCAACGGCAACGGCTTCGTGATCGCGCTGTGGATCATCGTGGGCGTGATGGCCGGCCTGGTCGCCGGACTCGCCGTGCTCTCGCGTCGCGCCGAGCGCGCCGCCTACGGGCAGATCGCCGGGCAGCCCGGCGCGGTCGGCGCCGTCCTGCGCAGCGGACTGCGCGGCACCTGGACCGGCGGCGAGATGCCCGTCGCCGTCAACGGCAAGACCCAGGACGCCGTCTACCGCGCCGTCGGCCGCGGAGGCGTCGTGCTGATCGCGGAGGGCCCCGCCTCCCGGACCAAGCGCATGCTCGAGGACGAGCGGCGCAAGGTGTCGCGGATCCTGCCGAACGTCCCCGTCACCTTCGTGCACGTCGGCTCCGACGCCGATGCGACTCCGCTGCACAAGGTGCCGAGCCGCCTCTCGAAGACGAAGAAGGTCCTCACCAAGGCCGAGGTCCTCGCGGTGAAGAACCGGCTCTCCTCGCTCAACACGTCGCTGCCCATCCCGAAGGGCGTCGACCCCTTCAAGGTGCGCCCTCAGCGATCGCGCTGACGCACGACACGACAGGCCGGTCGGGATCTCTCCCGGCCGGCCTGCTCCGTCTGCGGCGCGAGTCAGTAGCGGACGAGAACCGTCCCGGCCACCTTGTCGTGGAAGCCGCGCTGGTCCGAGTCCCAGACGAGCGCCGGCACCAGCACGGCCAGCAGCACCGAGCGCACGATCGGGCGCCACACGCCGACCCAGCCCCCGCCGAGACGGATGACGCGCATCCCGAGCAGGCGGTGCCCGATGCTGCCGCCGATGGTGGGGATGAAGACGACCTGCAGCAGGACGAACAGCAGCAGGCTCGCCCAGCGGTCGTAGTCGAAGAACGCGAGCGACAGCAGAGCGGCGACGGCGAAGTCGACGGCCAGGGCGGCGATGCGGCGGCCGGACCGTCCGACCGAGAGGCGGCCCTCTCGCGGGAGGCCGAGACGCTCCCCCGGGTACGAGCTCGGGGCGGCGTCGGCGAAGGTCCTGCGGTCGGCGGCTGGCATCCTCCGATCCTATCCGCGGCGTCTCGGAGCGGACCGAGGAGCGGGTGGTCCGGCCGGCGACGTGGAGCCCGACCCCGGACGATCCCCGTAACATGTCGGAAACAACAGGGACACGGTGGGGAAACCCCCCGTCACTACCCTGGAACGGCTGCGCTCTGCAGCACCCCGTCACGCCATTGGAGACCTTTGCATGTTTAAAGATTCTTCCGAGGTGCTCTCGTTCATCAAGGACACGGACGTCAAGTTCCTCGACATCCGGTTCACCGATCTCCCCGGTGTCCAGCAGCACTTCAACATCCCCGCCTCGACTGTCGATGAGGAGTTCTTCTCCGTCGGTCAGCTCTTCGACGGGTCCTCGATCCGCGGATTCGCGAACATCCACGAATCGGACATGCAGCTGATCCCTGACGTGACCACCGCCTACGTGGACCCGTTCCGCGTCGAGCGCACGCTGATCCTCGTCTTCGACATCTACAACCCGCGCAACGGCGAGATCTACTCCAAGGACCCGCGTCAGGTCGCGAAGAAGGCCGAGAAGTACCTCGCGTCGACCGGCATCGCCGACACCGCGTTCTTCGCCCCCGAGGCGGAGTTCTACATCTTCGACGACGTCCGCTACGAGATCACGCAGAACTCCGCGTTCCACTCCGTCGACTCGGTCGAGGGCGCCTGGAACTCGGGACGCGTCGAGGAGGGCGGCAACCTCGGCAACAAGACGCCCTACAAGGGCGGCTACTTCCCGGTGAGCCCCGTCGACAAGCAGGCCGACCTCCGCGACGACATCTGCCTCAAGCTGATCGACGCCGGCCTCATCCTCGAGCGCTCGCACCACGAGGTGGGCACCGGCGGCCAGGCCGAGATCAACTACCGCTTCGACACGATGGTCCACGCGGCGGACGACATCCTGAAGTTCAAGTACATCGTCAAGAACACGGCCGAGCAGTGGGGCAAGACCGCCACGTTCATGCCGAAGCCGCTCTTCGGCGACAACGGCTCGGGCATGCACACCCACCAGTCGCTGTGGAACGACGGCACGCCGCTCTTCTACGACGAGAACGGCTACGGCGGTCTCTCGGACCTCGCGCGCTGGTACATCGGCGGCCTGCTCAAGCACGCCCCCGCCGTCCTCGCATTCACGAACCCGACGGTCAACTCGTACCACCGCCTGATCCCGGGCTTCGAGGCGCCGGTCAACCTGGTCTACTCGGCCGGCAACCGCTCCGCGTCCATCCGCATCCCGATCACGGGCACGAATCCGAAGGCCAAGCGCATCGAGTTCCGTGCGCCCGACGCCTCCGGCAACCCGTACCTCGCGTTCGCCGCCCAGCTGATGGCGGGCCTCGACGGCATCAAGAACCGCATCGAGCCGCACGAGCCGGTCGACAAGGACCTCTACGAGCTGCCGCCCGAGGAGGCGAAGCTCATCCCGCAGGTCCCCGCGACCCTGGGCGAGGCGCTCGACGCCCTCGAGGCCGACCACGACTTCCTCCTCCAGGGCGGCGTGTTCACTCAGGAGCTCATCGACACCTGGATCGAGTACAAGCGCGAGAAGGAGATCAAGCCCCTCGCGCAGCGTCCTCACCCGTTCGAGTTCGAGCTGTACTACGGGGTCTGATCCCGCAGTACTGCCGAAGGGCCGTTCCTCCTCGGAGGGGCGGCCCTTCGCCGTCCCCGGCGCGCGGGCGTCAGCGGTAGGAGGGAGCGTCTCCCGCGGCCGGCCCGTAGAACAGGCGCTCGAAGACCGCGCGGGAGCGGCGGGTCACGCCGAGGTAGTCGTCCTCGAGCTCCGTCGCGGACCCGGCCGGGTACTCCAGCAGGCGCGCGACGCCCTCGAGCTGCCGGCGGTCGGTCGGGAGGACGTCGCTGGTGCGGTTGCCCCAGAGCGTGGTGCCCGAGCGGACACGGGACGCGAGGATCCACGCGGCGCGCAGCCGCTCCGCGTCCTGCGGGCCGACCATGCCCTCCTCCTCCGCGACCGCGAGGGCGGTGAGGGTCGAGGTGGTCCGCAGCGCCGGGGTCCGCCGCGCGTGCTGCAGCTGGAGGAGCTGCACCAGCCACTCGACGTCGCTCAGCGATCCACGGCCGAGCTTGAGGTGACGGCGGGGGTCGGCGCCCTGCGGCAGACGCTCGCTCTCGACCCGTGCCTTGATCCGCTTCACCTCGCGGATGTCGCGGTCGGAGACCGCTCCCGGGTAGCGGACCCCGTCAGCCAGCTCCTCGAAGTCCTCGATGAGCGCCTGGTCCCCCGCCACTCCCCGCGCCCGGAGCAGCGCCTGCGCCTCCCAGGTCAGCGACCAGCGGGCGTAGTAGGCGCGGTAGGAGTCGAGGGAGCGCACGAGGGGCCCGTTCTTGCCCTCGGGCCGCAGATCGGCGTCGAGGTCGAGCGGCAGGCGGGAGTCCTCCGTGAGCCGGACCAGCTCGGCGACGACGAACTGCGAGTAGAGCTGGGCCTGGTGCGGCTCGGCGGTGCCGGGTCGCTGGACGTACATCACGTCGGCGTCGGAGCCGAAGCCCAGCTCCGCTCCCCCGTACCGGCCCATGCCGATGATCGCGAACTCCGCGTCGGCGCCGGGCCGGGTCGCACTGCCGCGCCGGATGGCGGCGAGCACGCCGCCCAGCAGTGCGCTGATGATGTCGGTGAGGCTGGTCGCGATCTCCTCGATCGAGCTGAGACCGAGCACGCCCCCCATGGCGGTCCGCAGCACCTCGCGCCGGCGCATCGAGCGGAGGACTGAGGCGACCGCGTCGGGCGTCTCGTGCCGGGCGAGCACGGCGCGCACCTCCTCGGCGAGCTGGGCGGCGCTACGGGGGCGGAGGGCGTCGTCGTCCTCGAGCCAGGCCGCCGACTCCGGGATGCGGTCGAGCAGCTCGCCGACGAAGCGCGATCCGGAGAGCACCGTGGTGAGCCGCTTGGCGGCTCCGGACGAGTCGCGCAGCATCCGGAGGAACCAGGGCGTCCCGCCCAGTGCGTCGCTGAGGCGCCGGAACGCGAGCAGGCCGTAGTCGGGGTCCGGTCCGTCGGCGAACCACTGCAGCATCACCGGCACGAGGTGGCGCTGGATGCTCGCGCGACGCGAGACGCCCGAGGTCATCGCGGCGATGTGGCCGAGCGCCCCGCGGGCGTCCGCGAAGCCGATGGCGGCGAGGCGCGCCTCCGCCTGGCCGGTGGACAGCTCGGCGCCGCCGTCGGAGAGCGCGGCGACCGCGGAGAGCAGCGGACGGTAGAACAGGCGCTCGTGCAGGCCCCGGACGCGGTGCTTGATCCCGTTCCAGACGCTCAGCAGCTCCTCCGCCGTGCGGGCGAGCCCGCTGGAGCGGGCGAGGGTCCGCAGCTCGTGCTCGTCCCGCGGCATCAGGTGCGTGCGTCGCAGGCGCCGCAGCTGGAGGCGGTGCTCGAGCAGCCGGAGTGCTCGGTAGTCCTGCGCGAACTCCTCGGCGGCGGAACGGCCGATGTACCCGCGGTCGGCGAGGGCGCCCAGGGCGAGCAGAGTCCCGGGCATGCGGATCTCGTCGTCGGTCTGCCCGTGGACGAGCTGGAGCAGCTGCACCGTGAACTCGATGTCGCGCAGGCCGCCGGGCCCGAGCTTGATCTGGTAGTGGACGTCGTTCTGCGGGATGTTCTCGGTGACCCGCTCCCGCATCCGCTGCACCGACTCGACGAAGTTCTCGCGGGAGGCGCTCGACCAGACCTTGGGCGCGACCGCGTCGACGTACGCCCGCCCCAGCTCCTGGTCGCCGGCGAGCGGACGCGCCTTGAGCAGCGCCTGGAACTCCCAGCTCTTCGCCCACCGGTCGTAGTAGGTGATGTGCGACTCGAGGGTGCGCACGAGCGCGCCCTGCTTGCCCTCCGGGCGCAGGTTCGGGTCGACCTCCCAGAGCTCCGGCTCCATCGCCAGCGCAGAGGTTCCGCGCATGAGGAGCACGGCGAGCCGGGTGGCGACGTCGATCGCACGGGCGTTCGTCAGCTCCTTCTCCGGGTCGCCCTCGGCGACGAAGATCACGTCGACGTCGCTGACGTAGTTGAGCTCGGACGCTCCCGCCTTGCCCATGCCGATGACGGCGAAGCGGGTGGCGGCGACCTCGTCGCGGCCGAAGCGACCCGGGCCCGCGCCCTCGACCAGCTCGGTCCGCGCCACGGCGAGGGACGCCTCCAGCGCGGCTCCGGCGAGGTCGGCCAGCGCCCTCGTCACCCGGTCGATCGCCGCGACGGGGTCGGCCTGGCTCAGGTCGTGGACGACGATCCTGGTGAGGAGGCGGCGGTACCGCACGCGCAACGCCGTCCAGCCCGCCTCCTCCCGGAGCGACGAGAAGCCGTCGACGGCGCCGACCGACTCGAGCAACTCGGCCTTCATCTCGGCGCGCCCGGGGAGCGTGCGCACCGGCTCGAGCACGCTGGCCAGCTCGTCGGGCCGGCGCTGGAGGAAGTCGGCGAGGCCGGAGGAGGCCCCCACCACCAGAAGCAGCCGGGTCAGGGCCTCGTCGTCGGCGAGGACCGCGTCCATGCTGTCGCGGTGCCGTCGCAGCAGGTCGATCAGAGCGAGCAGCGCCTCGTCCGGGTCCGCCACCCGGGCGAAGGAGGGCAGCACCGACTCGAGCTGCCGCCCGGCCAGCTCCTCCGCCTCGGCCAGCCGTGCCCCGGTCTCGCCGAGCGCGGCGAAGCCGAGGCGTGCGACATCGCGGAGGGAGCGTTCGCGGGGCATGGCCGAGGCGTCAGAGCATCTCGAGATTGCTGCGCAGCTCGTACGGCGTGACCTGGGCGCGGTACTCGGCCCAGTCCTTCCGCTTGTTGAGCAGCACGAAGTTGAACACCTGCTCGCCCAGCGTCTCGGCCACGAGCTCGGACTCCTCCATCAGCGAGATGGCGCGGTCGAGGCTGGCGGGCAGGGCGCCGTAGCCGAGCGCCCGGCGCTCCGCGTCCGACAGGGCCCACACGTTGTCCTCAGCCTCGGCCGGGAGCTCGTAGCCCTCCTCGATGCCCTTCAGCCCGGCTGCCAGGAGCAGCGAGTACGCCAGGTAGGGGTTCGCCGCGGAGTCCAGCGCCCGGTACTCGATGCGCGACGACTGCCCCTTGTTGGGCTTGTAGAGCGGAACGCGCACGAGGGCGGACCGGTTGTTGTGGCCCCACGAGACGTAGCTGGGCGCCTCGTCGCCGCCCCAGAGCCGCTTGTAGGAGTTGACGAACTGGTTCGTCACGGCGGTGATCTCGGGGGCGTGCTTGAGCAGGCCCGCGATGAACTGACGGCCGAGCTTCGAGAGCTGGTACTGGGCGCCCTGCTCGTAGAACACGTTCACGTCGCCCTCGAAGAGCGAGAGATGCGTGTGCATGCCCGAGCCGGGGTGCCCGGAGAGCGGCTTCGGCATGAACGTCGCGTAGACGCCCTGCTCGATCGCCACCTCCTTGATCACGGTGCGGAAGGTCATGATGTTGTCGGCCGTGGTGAGCGCGTCCGCGTAGCGGAGGTCGATCTCGTTCTGGCCGGGGCCCGCCTCGTGGTGGCTGAACTCGACCGAGATGCCCAGATCCTCCAGCATGCGCACGGAGCGGCGGCGGAAGTCGTGCGCCGTGCCTCCGGGGACGTTGTCGAAGTACCCGGCGGAGTCGACCGGCTCCGGACCCTCGGCGCCGAAGGACGACGACTTGAGGAGGTAGAACTCGATCTCGGGGTGCGTGTAGAAGGTGAACCCGCGCTCGGCCGCCTTCGCCAGCGTGCGCTTGAGCACGTTGCGCGGGTCGGCGACGGCGGGCTGGCCGTCGGGCGTCGTGATGTCGCAGAACATCCGCGCCGTCGGGTCGATCTCTCCGCGCCACGGGAGGATCTGGAAGGTCGACGGGTCCGGATGCGCGAGGACGTCGGCCTCGAAGGAGCGGGTGAGGCCCTCGATGGCGGAGCCGTCGAAGCCGAGCCCCTCCGCGAACGCGCCCTCCACCTCGGCCGGCGCGATCGCGACCGACTTCAGCGTGCCGACGACGTCGGTGAACCAGAGGCGAACGAATTTGATCCCTCGCTCTTCAATGGTGCGAAGAACGAAGTCCCGTTGCTTGTCCATCCAGACCCCTCCTGTTTCGACCCTCAGGCTACTGCCTCCGACCGGGGCCCGCGGGGCGCCCGAGGCGCGCCGTAGACTGGCGCCCATGTCAGCGCAGCCCGTGAAACGCGTTCGAACCCGCCACTTCCAGAACGCGAAGGACTCCGGTGTCCGCATCACCGGGCTGACCAGCTACGACCAGCTGACGGCGAAGATCTTCGACGACGCCGGGATCGACTTCCTCCTCGTGGGCGACTCCGCCGGCAACACGGTGCTCGGCTACGACACCACTCTGCCCGTCACCGTCGACGAGCTCATCCCGCTGGCGCGCGCCGTCGCAGGAGCCGTCGAGCGCGCCTTCGTCGTCGCCGACATGCCCTTCGGCTCCTACGAGTCGGGTGCCGACGACGCGCTGCACACGGCGTTCCGCTTCATGAAGGAGACGCACGCGCACGCGGTGAAGCTCGAGGGCGGGGTCCGCTCCGCCGAGCAGATCCGGCGCATCGTCGAGGCGGGCATCCCCGTGATGGCGCACATCGGCTTCACGCCGCAGAGCGAGCACGGGCTCGGCGGCCACATGGTCCAGGGGCGCGGCGAGGGCATCGAGCAGCTGCTCGCCGACGCGCGAGCCGTCCAGGAGGCCGGGGCGTTCGCCGTCGTCCTCGAGATGGTGCCCGCGGACGCGGCACGTCAGGTGACGGAGGAGCTGCGCATCCCGACGATCGGAGTCGGAGCGGGACCGCACGTCGACGGACAGCTGCTCGTGTGGACGGATTTCGCCGGATTCACCACCGGCCGCATCCCCCGCTTCGTGAAGCAGTACGCGGATCTGCGCGGCGTGCTCACCGGAGCGGTCACCGCGTACCGGGACGACGTGGAGTCCGGCGCCTACCCCGGCGCCGAGCACAGCTACGAGTAGCCGCGGTCAGCGGTCCTCGGCGGCGTCCTCCTCGGCCCACTTGCGGCTGTTCTCGTGCAGCCGCTCGACGGCGTGCTCCGCCTCCTCGCGAGAGGAGAAGGGTCCCACCCGGTCGACGGAGGGGGACACGAATCCCTGCTCCACCGTGCCGGCCTTGAGGTTGTACCACCAGGAGTTCGCGTCGCCGTCAGCCATGCCGCGATCCTACGCCGCAGCCCGCGTCGGTCCGCACCCCCGCCCTTCGCTAGCATGGCCGCTATGACTGCTGCGGCGACCGCCATCGGGATCGACATCGGGGGAACGGGCATCAAGGGGGCCTCGGTGGACCTGGCCGCGGGCACTCTGCTCAGCGACCGGATGAAGCTCGCCACTCCCCCGGGCGGCACGCCGAAGGACATCGTCGCCACCGTCCAGCAGATCCTCGAGAAGATCCCGGACCTGCCCTCGGACACCCCGGTCGGCATCTGCTTCCCCGCCGTCGTCGTCCACGGACGGACGATGTCGGCGGCGAACGTGTCGGACGAGTGGATCGGCCTCGAGGCCGAGAAGCTGTTCGAGGACGCGATCGGCCGGAACATCTTCTTCGTCAACGACGCCGATGCGGCGGGCTACGCCGAGTCGCGCTTCGGAGCGGCGAAGGACAAGGAGGGCCTGGTCATCATGACCACCCTCGGCACCGGCATCGGGACGGCGCAGATCCACGACGGGATCCTCATCCCCAACGCTGAGCTCGGCCACCTCGAGATCCACGGCGGCGACTACGAGAAGAAGGCCTCGTTCGCCGCCAAGGAGCGCGACGACCTCGACTACAAGCACTGGGCGAAGCGGCTGCAGCGCTACTACTCCCACCTCGAGGCGCTGCTCTGGCCCGATCTCTTCATCGTCGGCGGCGGCATCTCCAAGCACCACGACGAGTTCCTCCCGCTGCTCGACCTGCGTACCCCGATCATCCCGGCGGCGCTCCGCAACAACGCCGGCATCCTCGGCGCGGCCGCGCTCGCAGGGCGGGGCTGAGTCTTTTTCCTCGGCGGTCCCCGCCCGCCGAGGCGCGGTCGGCCTCGGGAGGTGACGCGTTCCGGGGAGCGGGGTGCGGACGGCTACGGCGAAACGCTGGCACGCGTTTCGCCGGTTCGCCTGGTGCGTGGCGCCATGGCGCACGGACGTGATCGGACCTTCGGGGTCCAGCGGTCGCGGTGAGCCACGACGGGGCGGGGGCACCTGGTCCTCGGCGGCGATCCGCAGCGGCGTCTCAGGACCGTCCTCCGGGACCGTCGCCTGCCGGACGTCGTGCTGCACCGCTTCGTCCGCAGGAGGCAGCGCGAGAGATGGACCGCGCCAGTCCTGTCGAGTGGCGGCGCAAGGATGTATCGAGACCCCGGAACCGCCACGGCAGGCCGTCGCGCTGCCTGCGGGCGGGAGCGCGAGCTCGGCGACCGGCGGAGACGCGAGATGCCCCGCCGGGGCGGGGCATCTCGTGGCGAAAGGGTCGGCTGATACGCCGGGTTCTGTTCACGCCGCGCCTCTCGGCGGGCGCTGGACGGCCATCTCTCTCGGAGCCACGTCGCCGTGACCCTCCAGCGGTCTACCCGAGGACCCGACGAGCAGCCGCATCGTCCTCTGTCTGACCTTGCTCCGGGCGAGGTTTACCGAGCGGACCGGATCACTCCGGCCCCTGGTGGTCTCTTACACCACCGTTTCACCCTTACCGCCGGCCGGAGCCGACGGCGGTCTGTTCTCTGTGGCACTGTCTCGCGGGTCGCCCCGGGTGGGTGTTGCCCACCGCCCTGCTCTGCGGAGCCCGGACGTTCCTCGGCACCACGGCTCTCGCCGCGGTGACGCGACCGTCTTGCCGGCCCGTTCGCCAGTCCAGTGTAAGGCTCAGGCGAGGGTGGACTCCTCGCCGCGCACCAGGATGCAGCCGCTGTCGGGGCAGAGGACGACCTCGTCGGGAGCGGAGGCGCGGATCCAGGAGAGGTCCGACTCGGTGAGGGCCACGCCGCTCCCCTCCGACACCTTCCCACGGAGGAGGGCCGCGCCGACCCCGTAGCGGGCGCGCTGCTTCTCGTACAGCTCGACCAGGTCCTCCGGAAGCGTCGTCACCAGGTCGGCGCGGTCCCGGGCGAGCGCCTCCTGCTTGTCGCGGAGCTTCTCGGCCTGCGCGTCGCGCTCCTCGGCGAGGGTCCCGAGCGAGGCGACGACCTCGTCGCGCTCGGCCTGAGCCGCGGCGACCTCGGACTCGATGCCCTCGATCCGCTCCATCAGGGTCAGCTCGATGTCCTCGAGGTCTCCCCGTCGCTTCACGAGGGAGGTGATCTCGCTCTCGAGCGCGGCGATGTCCTTGGCCGCGGAGGCGGTCTGCAGGCGGTCGCGATCGCGGGTGAGCCGCTTCTCGACCACGCCGACGTCGGACTCGACGCGCCCGAGCTCGGTGCGCACGTCCTCGAGGCGCCCTGTGCGCTCGGCGAGGGAGCGGCGGGTCTCGTTGTCGCGGGCCTGCATCGCCTGGATCCGCGCGATCTGCGGGAGCGTCGCGAGGGCGTGGCGCAGCTGCGCGCCCCTCGTGTCCAGACTCGCCAGAGTCAGGAGTTCGCGCTGGTGTGCGGGGCTGGCTTTCACGTGGCGGTCCTCGTTCCCGGCGCGCAGTACGGGCGCGCCGCGTCCATTCTCCCGCGCCCGCGGCGGGTCAGTGCACGATCGCGAAATCCCACGGGTCGGTGCGGGTCTCGCTCACCTCGACGGTGACCGTGGGCAGGGCTTCCCGCAGCGCGGTCGCGGCGACGTCGAGCCACAGCCACTCGCTCGCCCAGTGCGAGACGTCGATGAGGGCGGGGCCGGTGCCGTGCAGGGCCTTCTCGCGCGCCTCGGACGCCGGGTGGTGCCGGAGGTCGGCGGTGATGAAGACGTCGCTCGTGCGGACGGCGGGGGCGTCCAGGAGCGAGTCCCCCGCTCCCCCGCAGAGCGACACGCGGCGCACGGGTGTCTCGTAGGCGCCCGCGGCCCGCACTCCCCCTGCGGTGGCCGGCAGGAGCTCGGCCACGGCTCCGGCCAGGCGTCCGAGCGTCACCTCCTCGGGCAGGTCGCCCACTCGGCCGAGCCCGATCGACGGGTCGGCGCCCGGGACGAGCGGCGTCGTGCCGGTCAGGCCGAGGCGGGTCGCGATCACGTCCGAGACGCCGTCCGCGACGATGTCGGCGTTCGTGTGGGCCGAGATCAGTGCGCAGCCGCCCCGGATGAGGTCCGCGAGCAGGCGGCCCTTGTAGCCGTCCTCGGCGATCGAGGTGACGCCGCGCAGCAGCAGCGGGTGGTGCGCGACCAGGAGCTGGTATCCGCCGTCGACGGCCTCCGCGACGGTGTCGGAGACCACGTCGACCGTGAGCAGGATCCGCTCCACCGCGGCGTCGGGGTCGCCGGTGACCAGGCCGGGCGTGTCCCAGCTCTCGGCGGCCGCCTCCGGCCAGAGACGGTCGATGACGGCATGGACGTCGCGCAGTGAGGGCATGCGTCCAGGGTAGGGCCGCTCAGCGCGGGTGGTCGGTCTCCACGGCGCGGATCGCGGCGTCTGCGTCGGCCGCCGCGTCGAGGTCGGCTCGCAGGTGGTCGTCCGACTCCGGCACGCGGACGGTGATGCCGCTGTACCGCTCGATCTCGATCAGGCCCGCGACTCCGGAGGCGGCGAGCACGTGGCCGCCGATCCCTCCGGTGGTGTCGACGACGTGCGTGTGCAGGCCGGCGACGCTGATCCCCTGGAACGGCTGCGGGCCGACGAAGCCCAGCAGCGTGCCCTCGACGCCGGTCAGCCGGACCTCGTGCTGGTCGCGCATCGCGTCCGCCAGGCGGCGGTAGGGCTCCGCCTGCGCGATCGGCCGGCGCAGGGTCGGCGTCTCCGCCGCGCGCGCAGGCGGACGCCGACGAAGACGTCCGGGCCGGGCACGAGCGAGCGCACCGCGGCCGGTCCGCCGAGCGGCGTGATCGGGAGCCGTCGCGGCGCACGGTCGGTGGTCCGTGCTTGCCTGGGGACCATGAACGAGTACCTCCCCTGGGCCGTCGCGGCCGCCCTGCTCCTGGCCCTTCTCATCACGGTCGTCGCCGGCCGCCGACGGCGCACTGCGGCGAGAGCGGCGGCGGAGCAGGCCGCGGAGGAGGCCTCGGAGGAGCACCAGCGAACGATCACCGAGCGCGACCGGAGCCACGAGGCGGCGCTGAAGGCATTGACGGGCGCGCGCGACGCCGAGCGCGACCTCAGTCGGACCGAGCTCGAGACGGCGCAGGAGGAGGCCGAGCAGACCCGTGACGCGCTCGCCAGGACCTGGAGCAGCGAGGCCGTCTCGCACACCCTGATCCGGGAGGCGTGCGCCTCGGCGGGGCTGTCCGGCGTTCTCGCCACGAACGTCGTCTTCGTACCGGTCGAGGCGCGCACGACGCGCCGCTTCCTCGCGCAGATCGACCATCTGCTGCTCACCCGGCACGGCGCGCTCATCATCGAGGCCAAGTACTGGCAGGGGGTCGTCTTCGACGGCGTGCGACCCGGTACCGTCCACCCCTCCTACGGCGTCCTCCTCGACGAGGATGCACTGCCCGAGGCCTTCGCGGTTCAGATCGCACCGGGGACGGTGTCGCGGTGGACGGTGCGCACGCATGTCGAGCAGCACGTCCCCGCCCGGCAGGTCCGGATCCAGGCCGCGAGGCTCAAGGAGCACCTGGCCCTGAACGGTCTGCCCACGCCGTGGTTCGAGACGGCCGTGCTCTACAGCCACCCCGACGTCAGGACGTACGCGCCCGGATGGCAGGGCACGGGAGCGGCACGGACGAGGATCCTGACGGGAGTCGACGAGTTGACGGACGCTCTGGCCGATCTCGCACGGCGCCCGGGCACCACGATCGGGGAGGACGCCTGGGGCGAGCTCTCCGGATTCCTCGCCGGATGCTGCGGCCATGTGGAGCCGGTCGGGCCGACCCGTGCATGACCAGCAGGGGGACCCGGTGGCCGGACGGGAACGGTCCTGGCTGGCCTGACCGGCCTGAGCCGGACAGGACGGCGCCGGACAGGACGGCGCCCGACCCTGTAGCGCCGGGAACGACGAAGGTCCGCACTCCCGGAGGAGTGCGGACCTGTTCGGTGGATCCGAGGGGATTCGAACCCCTGACCCCCTGCATGCCATGCAGGTGCGCTACCAGCTGCGCCACGGACCCATGTTCTGTTTTGTCTTGCTTCGTCATGTCTTTCGCTGTCTCCGCCCGGCGGAAGCAACTCGAATAAACTACAACACGATCCGCGTGAAGTGAAATCGAGCGCTGTCGCCGGGCGTGTTCGTCAGTTCGAGGACGTCGACGAGTCGACGGCGACGGGCTGCTCGAGGGTGAACGGCACTGTCGGGCAGTCCTTCCAGAGGCGCTCGAGCGAGTAGTACATGCGGTCCTCCTCGTGGAAGACGTGCACGACGAGGTCGCCGAAGTCGAGGAGGATCCAGCGGCCCTCCGCACGGCCCTCGCGGCGCAGCAGCTTGGCGCCGGAGTCGTTCAGGCGGTCCTCCACCTCGTTCGCGATCGCGACCACGTTGCGCTCGGAGCGGCCGGTGGCGAGGAGGAAGATGTCGACCAGCGGCAGCGGACCCGAGACGTCGAGGGCGACGAGGTCCTCACCGCCCTTGGAGTCGGCGGCGGTGGCCGCGAGCTGGAGCAGGGCGCGGGCGGAATCGGTCGCAGTCATGAAGCCTTCAGTGTCGGTGGTGGAGATCAGAAGATGTTGAGCACGAAGCCGCCGATGAACAGCGCGATCGCGCCGACCAGCAGGACGGCCGCGGTGATCGCGAGGACCACCGGGACGCTCACGCCGGCGCGCTTCTGCGGCGCGATCATCGAGGTGCCGGCGGCGTGCGTGGAGACGGCGCTGGACGCCCGGACCGGCTCGGACTCGCCGGCGGGCTGCTCGCGGTCGATGCGGTCGACGTAGCGGTCCACATCGGGCGAGTCGTAGAGGTTCGGGTGCTGGCCCGTGGAGCCGAGGCTGCGCGGGAGGTCGAACGAGCCGGTGACGAGGATCTCCCCCGTGTCCGTGCCGACGGGCGCGCCGGGACCCGTGGTCGGCAGGATCAGCGCGTTGGTGGTGGTGACGGCACCGGTGGCGGCGACTCCGCTCGCGATGAGGGAGTCGAACGAGGCGTCCACCTCCTCCTTCGACTTGCTGTCGAGCTCCTCGGTGATGGCGAGGTGCTCGATCGGCGGCTCGAAGCTCCCGGTGATCTCGGTGGCCTTCTCGTCGGCGATGTCGAGGGATCCGCCCACCGACGCGAAGAGCGCGGTGTTCAGGTGCGGCTGCTCGGGCTGCTCGCCGGCCGTCGGCTGCTCGTCGTCCGCGTCCCGCTCGTCGGAGGCGTCCGCGGACGGCGTCTCTTCGTCGGCGGAGGAGCTCTCGATCTCGGCCTCGTGCACCTCGGCCGCGTCGGCCTCGTCGGCGTCCGCGGTCGCATCGGTGGCGGACTCGTCCGCCTCCTCCTCGGACGCCTCGGGGGCGTCCTCGGTGACGACGTCCTCGTCGCCCTCCGGCTCCTGCTCCGCTGCACCCTCGGGCACCGGCTCCGCATCACGGGACTCGTCGGCCGCCTCGATCACGGGGACCGCCCCGGTCGGCGGGAGCGCCGAGGCACGCTCGAGGGCGCCCTCGACGTCGTCGGAGCGCTCGTCGTCCGACCGCTCCTCGTCGGCGGGCGGCTCCGCCTCCGGTGCGGCGGCGACCTTCTCCGCCTGCTGCTGCGCCAGCAGTGCGCGCAGCTCCCGACGGGTCAGCTGGCGGCCCGTGGCGTTCTCGGTGGCGACGATCTCCATCGAGGAGGTGCGCAGGTCGGGCTCGCTCGCGGGGCTCGGCTCGACGGGGGTGATCCGCAGGGCCTGGGTGGGGGTCAGCACCGGCATGTCGCCGGCGGTGGTGGCGGTCGCGGTCGCAGCTCGGCGGGACGTCGTCGGAACGGCGGCGGTCGTGGCCGCACCGGCCTCGCGCCTCTCGCGCTCGCGGATCTCGCGCCGGGTGAGCGGCTTCTCCTCGGGCTGAACTGTCATGACGTGCTCCGATACAGGTGGTGCTTCGAGATGTACTGGACGACACCGTCGGGAACCAGGTACCAGACCGGATGACCCCGGTTGACGCGGCTCCGACAGTCGGTCGAGGAGATCGCCAGTGCCGGAATCTCCAATAAGGATACGTCCTGGGCCGGCAATCCCGAAACGTTGAGGACGTGCCCCGGCCGGCTGACGGCGACGAAGTGGGCCAGCTCCCACAGCTCGTCGTAGTCCTTCCAGCTCAGGATCTGAGCGACCGCGTCCGCGCCGGTGATGAAGAACAGCTCGGCGTCGGGGTGCGCGGCGTGGATGTCGCGCAGGGTGTCGATCGTGTAGGTCGTGCCGATCCGGTCCACGTCGACGCGGCTGACGGTGAAGCGCGGGTTCGACGCCGTCGCGATCACCGTCATCAGGTACCGGTGCTCGGCGGCGGTCACCGTCTTCTTGTGCCACGGCTGGCCGGTGGGCACGAAGACGACCTCGTCCAGGTCGAACGACTGGGCCACCTCGGAGGCGGCGACCAGGTGACCGTGGTGGATCGGGTCGAAGGTGCCGCCCATCACGCCGATGCGCGGACGCCGCGGGCCTCCGCTCGCGGCGGACGTCACGATCGCTGGGCTCCCCGCCTACTGTCCGTGACCGTGCTGGTCGTGGGAGCCGGCGCCGGTCTTGTGCGAGTGGCGGTTCGCCACGTCGCGGTAGCTCCAGGTGACGAAGCCGAGGGCCGTGAAGGCGACGGCGGCGATCAGGCCGAAGACGATCGGGGGGAACGGCAGCTCCGTGTGGGCCGCTGCTTCGGCGAGGACGGTCGTCGCGAGGGACATGCAGTGCTCCTTGGAGGTCGTGGTCGCCCCGGCGGGGCTCCGACGAGTCTACCCGGACGCCGCTCGTCGGCGGATCGCCGGTCCGTGCGCTAGGCGCGGACCTGTCCCGCGCCGCGCAGCAGCCA
This sequence comes from Rathayibacter sp. AY1A2, assembly GCF_002930935.1. Lineage (NCBI taxonomy): Bacteria > Bacillati > Actinomycetota > Actinomycetes > Micrococcales > Microbacteriaceae > Rathayibacter > Rathayibacter sp. AY1A2. The sequence continues at coordinate 18,572 of NZ_PSTP01000006.1, forward strand.
CTTCGTGCTGGTCAGCTCGGGAAGACCCATGGGGCCCCGAGCGTGCAGCTTCTGCGTCGAGATGCCGACCTCGGCGCCGAACCCGAACTCCCCGCCGTCGGTGAAGCGGGTGGAGGCGTTGACCATCACGACCGCGGAGTCGACCTCGGCGAGGAAGCGCTCGGCGCTCCGGAGGTCGTTCGTCACGATCGACTCGGTGTGGTGGGTGGAGTACCGGTCGATGTGGGCCATCGCGGCGTCGAGGTCGTCGACGATCGCGACGGCGACGTCGAGCGAGTAGTACTCCGCGGACCAGTCCTCGTCGGTGGCGGGCACCGCGTCGGGCCAGAGCGCCGCGACGCGCTCGTCGCCGTGCACGGTCACTCCCGCTTCCGCGAGCCGGCCGAGGACGGGCGGGAGGAGGCGCTCGGCGGCGTCGCGGTGGACGAGGAGGGTCTCGAGGGCGTTGCAGGTGCTCGGACGCTGCACCTTGGCGTTGTGGACGATGTCCACGGCCCACTGCTCGTCGGCACTGGCGTCGAGGAAGACGTGGACGACTCCGGCGCCCGTCTCGATCACGGGGACCGTCGACTCCGTCACGACCGACTCGATGAGGCCCGCGCTCCCCCGCGGCACCAGGACGTCGACGTAGCCGCGCGCTCGCATGAGGGCCTTCGCGCCCTCGCGGCCGTGGTCGTCGACCGTCTGCACCAGCTCGGCGGGCAGGCCCACGGAGGCGACGGCCTCCTGCAGCAGCTCCACCAGGACGCGGTTCGTGTTCTCCGCGGCCGTGCCTCCGCGCAGGATCACGGCGTTCCCGCTCTTGAGGGCGAGCGCCGCGATGTCGATGGTGACGTTCGGGCGCGCCTCGTAGATCGCTCCGACCACGCCGAACGGGACCCGCACCTGGGTGAGGGAGGCGCCGTTGGGCAGGTTCGATCCCCGCACCGTCTGCCCGACCGGATCGGTGAGCCCGACGACCGCGACGACGGCGTCGGCGAGGGACCCCAGGCGCACCGCATCGAGGCGGAGGCGGTCCTGCAGGCCCGGGCTCATGCCGCTCTCGCGACCCCGCTGGAGGTCGAGCTCGTTCGCCGGGACGACGCGCTCGGCGCTCGAGCGCACCGCGTCGGCGATGGCGAGCAGAGCCCGGTTCTTGAGGTCGGTGGTCGCACTGCGGAGGGAGCGCGACGCGACGCGGGAAGCGGCGAACCGCTCGGTCAGCGCACTGCTGTCGGGGGTCGTCTGCGGCATCCGGCCAGTGTAGAGGCAGACGACCCCGGCGGCGGGAGTCAGCTCTCCTCGCCGGCCTCCGTGCCGTCGCCCTCGTCGGCGACGCGCCAGACGCCGCCCTGGCGCTCGCGCTCGAGCTCCGCGCGGGCCTCGGCCTTGGCGTCCATCCGCTCGAAGTAGTCCTCGCGACGCTCGTTGCGGGTCTTGCGCCGGTTGTCCTCGAGGCGGAGGTCCGTTCCGCGGGGCGCGGTGATGAGCTCGGCCGTCGAGGTGAGGGTCGGCTCCCAGTCGAAGACGACGCCGTCGCCGGGGCCGATGACGACGGTGGAGCCGGCGACCGCTCCGGCCGAGAACAGGCCGTTCTCGACTCCGAGCTTGGCCAGGCGGTCGGCGAGGAAGCCGACGGCCTCGTCGTTCGTGAAGTCGGTCTGCGCGACCCAGCGCACGGGCTTGGTGCCCAGGACCCGGTACACGTTGCCGTACGAGCCGCCCTCGACCCGGATCTCGAAGTCCTTCTCGTCCACGGCGCGGGGGCGGATGGTGATGCGCTCCACCCGCGGCACGGCGGCGAGCTCGAGGCGGTGCTTCTCGACGATCTCGGCGAGGGCGAACGTCAGCTGGCGGAGTCCCGAGTGGCTGACCGTCGAGATCTCGAACACGCGGTAGCCGCGGCCCTCGAGGTCGGCCCGGACGAAGTCGGCCAGTTCCTGGGCCTCGGGCACGTCGACCTTGTTGAGCGCGATCAGCTGCGGCCGCTCGATCAGCGGCACCTGTCCGTCGCCGACGGGGTACGCCGCCAGCTCCCCGAGGATGATGTCGAGGTCGGTCAGCGGGTCGCGGCCGGGCTCGAGCGTGGCGCAGTCGAGCACGTGGACGAGCGCGGTGCAGCGCTCGACGTGGCGGAGGAACTCCAGACCCAGGCCCTTGCCCTCGCTCGCGCCCTCGATGAGACCGGGCACGTCGGCGACGGTGAAGCGCGACTCCCCCGCCTGCACGACGCCGAGGTTGGGCGCGAGGGTCGTGAACGGGTAGTCCGCGATCTTCGGCTTGGCCGCCGAGATCGCCGCGACGAGGCTCGACTTGCCCGCCGAGGGGAATCCGACGAGCGCGACGTCCGCGACGGTCTTCAGCTCGAGGACGACGTCGCCCTCCCAGCCCGGCGTGCCGAGCAGCGCGAAGCCGGGCGCCTTGCGCTTCGTGGTGGCGAGCGAGGCGTTGCCGAGCCCGCCCTGCCCGCCCGGAGCGATGACGAACCGGAGGCCGGGCTCGTCCATGTCGATCAGCTGGTCGCCGTCCGGCGACTTGACGACCGTGCCGACCGGGACGGGGAGCTCCATGAGCTCGCCGTTCCCGCCCGCGCGGTGGTCGCCCATGCCGGGACCGCCGTTCTCGGAGCTGCGGTGCGGGTGGCGGTGGTAGGCGAGCAGCGTCGTCGTCTGCGGGTCGGCGACGAGGACGATGTCGCCCCCGTGCCCGCCGTTGCCGCCGTCGGGGCCGGCGAGCGGCTTGAACTTCTCGCGACGGACGGAGACGCAGCCGTTGCCGCCGTGGCCGGCACGCAGATGCAGCGTGACGTTGTCGACGAAGGTGACCATGGTGTGAATCCGTCCGTGAGTGCGTGCGGCGCCGGGATGCCGGCGCCGGGGGGCTGTGCCCCGGTAAACGCGCAAGGGGCGAGCCGAAGCCCGCCCCTTGCGTCCTGTGCCTGTGCGGCCGAGGAGGTCGACCCTACTGGGCGGCCGCCACGATGTTGACGACCTTGCGGCCGCCCTTGCTGCCGAACTCGACAGCGCCCGCCGAGAGGGCGAACAGGGTGTCGTCGCCACCGCGTCCGACGTTCGCGCCGGGGTGGAAGTGGGTGCCGCGCTGGCGGACGATGATCTCGCCCGCGTTCACGACCTGGCCGCCGAAGCGCTTGACGCCGAGACGCTGCGCGTTCGAGTCGCGACCGTTGCGAGTGGAGCTCGCGCCCTTCTTGTGTGCCATTTCTCATCTCCTCGAGACCGGGGGGCCGCAGCCCCGTGCTGTTGCCCTGCAGGGCGATGGCTCGCTCCGCAGGTCAGCTCAATTCCTTTGCAGGACTACTTGATGCCAGTGACCTTGACGCGCGTGAGGTCCTGACGGTGCCCCTGGCGCTTCTTGTAACCGGTCTTGTTCTTGAACTTCTGAATGATGATCTTCGGACCACGGAGGTCCTCGAGCACCTCGGCGGTGACGGTGACGCCCGCGAGGGTCGCCGCGTCCGAGGTGATCGACTCACCGTCGACGAGCAGCACGGCAGGAAGCTGCACGGTGCCGTTCTCGTCGGCCTTGACGCGGTCCATCGTCACGATGGTGCCGACCTCGACCTTCTCCTGCCGACCGCCGGCGCGCACAACTGCGTAAACCACTTCTCGTACCTGTTTCTCGTCTGGACGGAGCGGAGGCCTCGTCCGGGGCTTGTAGGGACGGGGCTGAGCCCCGGTCTTCCGGTTCGTACCCGTCTCCTCACGACACGAGGGAACCGGCACCGCGGCCCGCGCCCCGTGAGGGGCGGAGCGACAACGGAAATCTGCGTGAGCACATGGATCGCGCCACACCAACGGTCAAGAGTACGGGATCCGCGCTCCACGGTCAAACGCAAACGACTGCGAAGCCGTGTCCACCCGACCGGCGACCCCGTCACGATAGTCGAGGAGGAGGCGCGTGGACGGACGGCGCGCCGCCTACGATCGGGGAATGGCCATCCTCGTCGACGCCGCGCGCTGGCCGGCGCACGGCCGGCTGTGGGCGCACCTCGTGAGCGACGTCTCGCTCGAGGAGCTCCACGACTTCGCGCGCCGTCTCGGCGTGCCCGAGCGCGGCTTCGACCTGGACCACTACGACGTGCCCGACGAGCGGATCGACGAGCTCGTCGCCGCGGGCGCGGTCCCCGTCGGCGCGCGGGAGCTGGTCGAGCGGCTGAGGCGGAGCGGGCTCCGCGTCCGCGGGCGCGACCGGGACGCCGAGAGGGCCCGGCGCCGGCTCTCGCCGGGCACCGGGCCCTCCTGACACCGGGTCGCGCTACTGGTCGGCGCGGCGCGGGGTCTGCTCGGGGATGACCGCGACTCCGGTGAGCGCGGCCGTCGTGACGCGCCGGCTCTTCGCACGGCCCTGGCCGGGCTGCTTCGGGGCCGGCAGAGCGTCGAGCACGGAGTCGAGCAGGTGCTCGGCGACCTCGCTGCGGACGCGGCGCGGAGGCGTGACCGGCGCGATCGGGATGTCGAGGATCGGCGCGGCAGCGGCCGGCTCGATCTCCTTCTCGACCGGGGTCTCGACGGGAGCCGACTCGACGGCCGCCGTCTCGGCGGCCTCCTGGCGCGGCTCGCGGTCGCGGCTGCGACGACGGCGCTCGCCCCGGGCGGGACGCTCGCCGCGACGACTCGGCTCGGACGGCTGCTCCTCGGGTGCCGTGGCGGACTCCTCCGGCGCCATGGCCTCGACGGTCTCGGCGGCGTCCTCGACCAGCGCGGCCGCCTCCTCCGCCGCCTGGCGCACGGCCTGGGGGTGGATGGTGCTGGCGGCGATCTGCGCGAGCGCGTTCTTCGCGTCGTCCGTGATGGCGTGGGTGCTGATCGGCTTGGTCGCCGGCGCGCCCTGCCCGTTCTGCCCGCCGTTCGAGCGCCCGGAGGCGGCGGGCTGCTGCTCGCCGCCCTTGCCCCGGCGGCGCTGCTCCTGCTGCGGAGCGGCGGTCGACCGGTGCTTGAGCACGGGGTCGTGGTGGACGATGACGCCGCGCCCGGCGCAGATCTCGCAGTTCTCGCTGAAGGTCTCGAGCAGGCCCAGGCCCAGCTTCTTTCGGGTCATCTGCACGAGGCCGAGCGAGGTGACCTCGGCGACCTGGTGCTTCGTCCGGTCGCGGCTCAGGCACTCGACCAGGCGGCGGAGCACGAGGTCGCGGTTGGACTCGAGCACCATGTCGATGAAGTCGACGACGATGATGCCGCCGATGTCGCGCAGGCGCAGCTGGCGGACGATCTCCTCGGCCGCCTCCAGGTTGTTCTTCGTGACCGTCTCCTCGAGGTTCCCGCCCGAGCCGACGAACTTGCCGGTGTTGACGTCGACCACCGTCATCGCCTCGGTGCGGTCGATCACGAGCGAGCCGCCGCTGGGCAGCCACACCTTGCGCTCCAGCGCCTTCTCGATCTGCTCCGTGATGCGGAACTCGTCGAACGCGTCCTTGTCACCCGTGTAGACCTCGACGCGCTCGAGCAGATCGGGTGCGACCTGGCTGAGGTAGAGCTCGATGGTCTCGCGGGCGTCGTCGCCGGCGATGACCATCTTCTCGAAGTCCTCGTTGAAGACGTCGCGGACGATCTTGATCAGCAGGTCCGGCTCGCTGTGCAGGAGAGCGGGAGCCTGCCCGCTCGCGGCCTTCGCGCTGAGAGCCGTCCACTGCGCGGTCAGGCGCTCGACGTCGACGGTCAGCTGCTCCTCCGTGGCGCCCTCGGCCGCGGTCCGGACGATGACGCCCACGTTCTCGGGCAGCACCTCCTTGAGGATCTTCTTCAGGCGGGCGCGCTCGGTGTCCGGGAGCTTCCGCGAGATGCCGTTCATCGAACCGTTGGGCACGTAGACGAGGTAGCGGCCGGGGAGCGAGATCTGGCTCGTGAGACGGGCGCCCTTGTGGCCGACGGGGTCCTTCGTGACCTGGACGAGGACCCGGTCGCCGGGCTTGAGCGCGAGCTCGATCCGGCGGGGGCCGCCGGCGTTGTTCGCGGCGTCCCAGTCGACCTCGCCGGAGTAGAGCACTGCGTTGCGCCCGCGTCCGATGTCGACGAAGGCGGCCTCCATGCTCGGGAGGACGTTCTGCACGCGGCCGAGGTAGACGTTGCCGATGAGCGACGCCTCCTGCGAGCGGGCGACGTAGTGCTCGGCGAGGACGCCGTCCTCGAGCACGCCGATGCGGATGCTGTCCTCCTTCGAGCGGACGACCATGACGCGGTCGACGGCCTCCCGGCGGGCGAGGAACTCGGACTCGGTGACGACCGTGCGGCGCCGGCCGGCGTCGCGGCCGTCGCGGCGGCGCTGCTTCTTGGCCTCGAGGCGGGTCGAGCCCTTGATGCGCTGCGGCTCGGTGATGAGCTCGGGCTCGCGGGCCTCGCGCTGCTCGCGCGGCTGGCGGACCCGGACGACGGTGTTCTCGGGGTCGTCGGAGCCGGACCTCTCGCTCTCGCCGCTGCGGCGGCGCGAGCGGCGGCGGACGGAGCCCTGCTCCTCGGCCGGGCTCTCGCGCTCCTCCTGGACGCCCAGCGGCGCACCGCGGGGAGGCAGCGGAGCCAGCTCGACGTAGTCGGGCAGGACCGGCGCCTGGAACAGCAGCGACGGGCTCGGCAGTGCGGGCCGTCGCGGCTCCTCCTGCTCGGCGCCCGGAGTCTGCGGGAGGGCGTTGAAGAACACCGCGCCCGTCGACGTCGACGGCTCGGCCGCCTCCGCGGCGCTCCCGGTCTCGGGCAGCTCGGTGCCCTCGGCTCCGGTCTGGTCGGTCTCGTTGCTGTCGATGATCGTCTCCCCTGTCGCTGGCGCGCTCGACTCGGTCCGCCGGGTAGCCCGGCGGCCACCGAAGAGGCGGCTGATCTTCCTGGCCCCGCTGCGGGGCTCGTCGCGGTCCCGATCGGATCCGCTCGTACTGTTGTCTTCCACCATTCCTGGTGCACTCCTCGGCCGGGTCGTCCGCCGCGTCGTCTTCCCGGATCCTTCTCTCGTGCGAGGGGCCTCGGCCCGCCGCGAATCCTTCCGCTCCCCCGGTCCCGTCGCGCTCGTGGCGCGGGACTCCGGTTGCAGCTGCACTCTCGGAACTGACTATCCGACACTCGCTCCTCCGCGGTGCGACCTGCGGTCGACTCCCGGCGGAGCGGAGATCCGGCGCGTCCATTCGCGGAACGCTGTCGATCTCCTGTGGCCCGGTACTCGCCCGGTAAACCTTCTTCGCGTCGATGCGGGGTCCCCCGGACCGACGGCTCCGATTATCGCACGCATTCCCAGAGGCGCCGATCCGGCGCGTGCCATAATCCCCCGGTGTCCAGCGATCCCGGGGTGCGCGACGCCCCCACCCAGCAGCGCCCCGTCGTCTTCGCCGTCCTGCTGATCGTCCTCGGCGTGATCGGCTGGACCGCCGCCTTCGCCCTCACGAACGACAAGTTCGCCGCTCTCGAGAACCCGGATGCGGGCCTCGGCTGCGACTTCAGCCTGCTCGTGCAGTGCAGTGCGAACCTGAACTCGGTGCAGGGCGCGGTCTTCGGCTTCCCGAACCCTCTCATCGGCCTGGCGGCCTGGATCGCGCCGATCGTGGTGGGGCTGGGCCTGCTCGCGGGCGCCCGGTTCGACCGGTGGTTCTGGGCGGCCTTCAACGTCGGCTTCCTGCTGGCCCTGGTGTTCGTGGGCTGGCTCATCGCGACGAGCGTCTTCGCGCTCGGAACGCTCTGCCCCTGGTGCATGCTCACCTGGGCCGTCGTCATCCCGGGCTTCTGGCTGGTGACGCTCCGCAACCTCCGTGAGGGCGTGTTCCCCGTCCCCGCCGGGGTGCGCCGCTTCGCCGGTGCCGCCTACGGCTGGGTCCCGTTCATCACGCTGCTCTGCTACCTGCTGATCGCGGTGATCGCGCAGGTGAGGCTGAACGTGCTCGCCTACCTCTGACGGACGTCGTCAGAGGCAGGCGGCCGAGCGGCTCAGGCGAACCAGAGGCCGAGCTCGCGCGCGGCCGACTCCTCGGAGTCGGACCCGTGCACGAGGTTCTGCTGGACCTTGAGGCCCCAGTCGCGGCCGAGGTCGCCGCGGATGGTGCCGGGAGCGGCCGTGGTCGGGTCGGTGGTGCCGGCGAGGGCGCGGAAGCCCTCGATCACACGGTCGCCCGCGATGCGCAGGGCGACGATCGGGCCGCTCTCCATGAACTCGACGAGCGGCTCGTAGAAGGGCTTTCCCTCGTGCTCGGCGTAGTGGGCGGCGAGCAGCTCGCGGTCGGCCTCGACGAGCTTCACGTCGACGAGGGAGTAGCCCTTCGCCTCGATGCGGCGGAGGATCTCGCCGGTGAGGTTGCGGGCGACGCCGTCGGGCTTGACGAGGACGAGGGTCTCCTGAGTGGCCATGGTTCAGCGGTCTCCTTCGGTGGGATCGGTGGGCTCCGCCGCCCGGCGCGTCTGAGCGTCGAGGCGGGTGCCGGTCACCATGCAGTACGTCCACAGCGCCACGAAGGCGGCGCCGATCACGTACATGATCGGGACCAGCAGGCCCGAGGCCACGATAACGAACTGCAGCACCCAGCCGATGCGGAAGCCGACCGGCCGGTTCAGCAGGCCCAGAGTGGCGACGAGCGCGAGGCAGACCACCGCTCCCCCGACCAGCACGATCACGGGGTCGGCCGCCTTCAGCCCGAAGGCCACCAGGGTGGCGAGGAAGACGATGACCGCCTCGAAGCCGAGCACGATCGAGCCGAGGCTCTCCCGGACGGTCCGCGAGCGCCGCGGGCGCCCGGCCCTCACGCGCCCAGCCAGTTCTCGTCGCGGGCCGCGGTGATCGTGCGGCCGACGAGGGTGATCGAGCCCGTGACCAGCAGGGCGCCCTTGTCGGTGCGCGCCGCGAGGACGCGACCGGCCGTGAGAGCACCCAGCGGGTCGTCGGCGACGCGGACCGCCTCCTCCGGGAACACGGTGCGGGCGAGCGCGGCGAGCTCCTCGGCGGGCATCGCCCGATCGCTCGGCGCCGTGGTCACGATCAGCTCGTCCACCACGGGGCGGAGCTCCCGGAGGATCCCCTCGGCGTCCTTCTCGGCCAGCACGCCGAGGACGGCCGTCACGCGGTCGAAGTCGAAGTAGCGGCCGAGAGCGGCGGCGAGGGACGCGGCACCGTGCGGGTTGTGCGCCGCGTCGACGACGGTGCGCGGAGCGAGTCCGACGAGCTGCAGGCGGCCCGGGGAGGTCGCGGCGGCGAAGCCCTCGTCGAGGACGTCGCCGGTGAGCTCCTGCGTCCCGCCTCCCAGGAACGTCTCGACCGCGGCGACGGCCACGGCGGCGTTCTCGGCCTGGTGGTCGCCGAAGAACGGCAGCAGCAGCTGCTCGTACGTGGTGACGAGTCCCCGCACGGTGACGACCTGGCCGCCGACGGCGACGGTCGTCGACTCGACGTCGAACTCCGCCCCCTCGACGACGATCGTCGACTCGGTGGCCTCGGCCGCGTGCCGCAGCACCGCCTCCGCCTCGGGGACCTGCCTCGCGGAGACCACCGAGGCGAGCGGCTTGACGATGCCCGACTTGGTGCGCGCGATCTCCTCGATCGTCGAGCCGAGGCGGTCGGTGTGGTCGAGGGCGATCGGCGTGAAGACGGCGACCTGCGCGTCGGCGACGTTCGTCGAGTCCCACTCGCCGCCCATCCCCACCTCGACGACGGCCACATCGACCGGCGCGTCGGCGAAGGCCGCGTAGGCCAGGACGGTGATCGCCTCGAAGAAGGACAGCGGCGCCTCGCCCTGCTCGGCCAGCTCGGCGTCGGTCATCCGCAGGTACGGCTCGACGTCCTGCCAGTTGTCGGCGAGGCTCCGGTCCGAGATCGGCTCTCCGTCGATGACGATGCGCTCGTTGAAGCGCTCGAGGTGCGGACTGGTGAACAGGCCCACCCGCAGCCCGTGGGCGCGCAGCAGACTCTCGATCATCCGGCTGGTCGAGGTCTTGCCGTTGGTTCCGGCGATCTGGATCACCGGGTAGGCGCGCTGCGGGTCGCCGAGGATCTCGACGGCGCGCCGGGTCGGAGCGAGGCGCGGGCGGACGCTCGCCTCGCCCAGGCGCTCCAGCAGCGCGGCGTAGACGGCGTCGGCGGCCGCGCGGTCGGCGTCGTCCGGCTCGAACGGATCAGACATCGGCGGCCTCGACCTTCTCGACGCGGATGATGGCGGTGCCCGCGGGGCCGACGGCGATCGCGCCCTCGCCGCCCTCGAGAGCCGTGGTGAGCGGAGTGAACGCGCATCCGGTCGCGAGGGTCTCCTCCGCGATCCAGAGCGCGTGCGGCTCGAGCGCCTGCAGGCTCGGCTCGTCGAGCACGACCTCCAGGACGATCCGGTCGCTGACCTCGAACCCGGCCGCCTTGCGGGCGTCCTGCACCGCGCGGATGAGGTCGCGGGCGAGCCCCTCCGCTTCGAGCTCGGGGGTGGTCGCCGTGTCGAGGAGCACGAAGCCCCCGCGCGGGAGCAGGGCGATGGCGCGGTCGTCGCCGGCCGAGCCGCCGACCTCGAGCGTGAGCTCGTACTCGCCCTCGACCAGCTCGACGCCGCCGGCGGTGACGACACCGTCCGTCTCGCTCCAGTCGCCGGCCTTGGCGGCCCTGATCACGGTCTGCACGCCCTTGCCGAGCCGGGGCCCGGCGGCGCGCGCGTTGACCGCGAGACGGGAGGTGACGCCGTAGTCGGCGGCGCTGGAGTCGACCAGCGGCACCAGCGACACCTCCTTCACGTTCAGCTCGTCGCGGAGGATCGCCTCGAACGGCGCGAGCTCGGCGGCGTCGGCGACCACCACGGTCAGGCGCGCGAGCGGCAGGCGGACGCGGAGCCCGGCCTGCTTGCGGAGGGAGAGCGCGGTGGACGAGATGCCGCGGACCGCGTCCATCGCGTGCACGAGCGCCGGGTCGGCGGGGAACTCGTCCGCCTCCGGCCAGTCGGTGAGGTGGACGCTGCGGCCGCCGGTCAGGCCCTGCCAGATCTGCTCCGTGACCAGAGGCAGGAGCGGGGCGGCGACGCGGCACACGGTCTCGAGGACCGTGTAGAGCGTGTCGAACGCCTCCGATCCGCGGCCGTCCTCGTCGACGCCATGCCAGAAGCGGTCGCGGGAGCGGCGCACGTACCAGTTCGTGAGCACGTCGCTGAAGTCGCGGAGCGCGGCGGCCGCGAGCGTGGAGTCCAGCGCCTCGAGCCGGCCGGTCACGGTCTCGACCAGATCGCGGGTCTTGGCCAGCAGGTAGCGGTCGAGGACGTCCTCGGAGCCGGTGCGCCTGGTCGCCTCGTAGCCGCCGCCCGCCGAGGCGTTGGCGTAGAGGGAGAAGAAGTACCAGGTGCTCCACAGCGGCAGCAGCACCTGGCGGACGCCCTCGCGGATGCCCTCCTCCGTCACGACGAGGTTGCCGCCCCGGAGGACCGGGCTCGACATCAGGAACCAGCGCATGGCGTCGGAGCCGTCGCGGTCGAAGACCTCGGCCACGTCCGGGTAGTTGCGCAGCGACTTGGACATCTTCTGCCCGTCGTTGCCCAGCACGATGCCGTGGCTGACCACGTTGCGGAACGCCGGGCGGTCGAAGAGCGCGGTGGAGAGCACGTGCAGCGTGTAGAACCAGCCGCGTGTCTGCCCGATGTACTCGACGATGAAGTCCGCCGGGTTGTGGGTGTCGAACCAGTCCGCGTTCTCGAACGGGTAGTGCACCTGGGCGAAGGGCATCGATCCGGAGTCGAACCAGACGTCGAGGACGTCGCTGATCCGGCGCATCGTCGAGCGCCCGGTCGGGTCGTCGGGGTTCGGGCGGGTCAGCTCGTCGATGAACGGCCGGTGCAGGTCGTCCGGGCGCACGCCGAAGTCGCGCTCCAGCTCGTCCAGCGAGCCGTAGACGTCGATCCGCGGGTACTCCGGGTCGTCGCTCTTCCACACCGGGATCGGCGAGCCGAAGTAGCGGTTGCGGCTGATGGACCAGTCGCGCGCGCCCGAGAGCCACTTGCCGAATTGGCCGTCCTTGACGTTCTCGGGGACCCAGGTGATCTCCTGGTTGAGCTCCTCCATGCGGTCGCGGATCGCGGTGACGCGGACGAACCAGCTCGAGACCGCCTTGTAGATCAGCGGGTTGCGGCAGCGCCAGCAGTGCGGGTACGAGTGCTCGTAGCTCGCCTGGCGGAGCAGCCGGTGGCCCGCGCGCAGGAGCTGCGTGAGGGGCTTGTTCGCGTCGAAGACCTGGAGGCCGGCGACCTCGCTGATCTGCGGCAGGAAGCGGCCGCCGTCGTCGACCGAGATGATGACGGGGATGCCCGCCGCCTCGCAGACCTTCTGGTCGTCCTCGCCGTAGGCGGGCGCCTGGTGCACGATGCCGGTGCCCTCGCTGGTGGTCACGTAGTCGGCGACGAGGATGCGCCACGCGTTCTGCGTGCCCCAGGCCTCGGTGTCCGCGTAGTGGTCCCAGAGGCGGTCGTAGCTGATCCCCTCGAGCTCGGAGCCGCGGTGGGTGCGCGAGACGGCGGCCAGGGCCGACTCCGCGTCCGGATAGCCGAGGTCCTTCGCGTAGGCGCCGACCTGGTCGATGGCGAGCAGGTACTCGGCCGAGAGCTCGCGCTCCTCGGGCTCGCCCCTGCCGTCGGCCGCGCCGTTCGGGCCGGCGGGGACGACCGCGTACTCGATGTCGGGCCCGACGGCGAGCGCGAGGTTCGTCGGCAGCGTCCACGGCGTCGTCGTCCACGCGAGAGCGCGGACCGCCGTCAGCTGGAGCGCCTCCGCCGTCTCGCCGACCAGCGGGAAGGTGACGGTGACCGTCTGGTCCTGGCGCATCTTGTAGACGTCGTCGTCCATCCGCAGCTCGTGGTTCGAGAGCGGCGTCTGGTCGCGCCAGCAGTACGGCAGCACGCGGTGGCCCTCGTAGGCGAGGCCCTTGTCGTAGAGCTGCTTGAACGCCCAGATCACCGACTCCATGAAGGTGGGGTCGAGCGTCTTGTAGTCGTCGTCGAAGTCGACCCAGCGCGCCTGGCGGGTGACGTAGTCCTGCCACTCCCCGGTGTAGCGCAGCACCGACTCCTTCGCGGCGGCGTTGAAGGCCGCGACGCCCATCTCCTCGATCTGGGACTTGTCGGTGATGCCGAGCTGCCGCTCCGCCTCGAGCTCGGCGGGCAGGCCGTGGGTGTCCCAGCCGAAGCGGCGGTGCACCTGGCGTCCGCGCATAGTCTCGAAGCGGGGGAAGACGTCCTTGGCGTAGCCGGTGAGGAGGTGCCCGTAGTGCGGCAGGCCGTTCGCGAAGGGCGGGCCGTCGTAGAAGACCCACTCCGGCGCTCCCTCGCGCTGCCGGATCGACTCCTGGAAGGTGTCGTCCGCCTTCCAGTACGCGAGCACGCGCTCCTCGATCTCGGGGAAGCGCGGCGACGGGGACACGCCCCGGCCGAACGCGGAGCCCTCGGTTGGCTCGGCTCCGTGCGGGGTGGGCGGGGTCAGGGGGTAGGTCACGTGCGGTCTCCTGGCAGTGCTGCTGGTCTGCACGAGGACGGCCCGCCCGGATCTCAGACCCCGGGCCGGGTCGCGGTACCACCTCGCTTGGACCGGTCGGCCGGTCGCTCCCGGAGGAGTGCCCGCTGACGCGTTCCCACTCGATCGGCTGTCACGGGCCGCACCCGTCCGGGTCTACTGGGCGCAGGCCGGAGCCGGCGCCGTTCTTCCGGAGACTCACCGGTGATGGCCGGGTCGAAGTCGTCCGGCGCTATCCTAGCGCGTCGGGGGAAGCGGAGCAGGAGCGGGTCATGGTGCGAGGAGTGCAGCGCGGACGGCCCCGTGCGTCGTCGCGCTCCATGCTCGAGGACGCCGCTCTGGACCTCTTCGTCGAGCAGAGCTACGCGGGCACGACGATCGAGCAGATCGCTCAGCGCGCAGGCGTCTCGCGCAACACCTTCTTCAACTACTTCGAGTCCAAGAGCGACGTCTTCTGGGTCCTGGTCGACGACCGGCTGGCCGAGCTCCCGGAGGCGCTGGCCGAGACGGCGGCAGAGGCGCCGGTGATGGACGCGCTCGGCGACGCGCTGCTCGCGATCGGCTCCGGCTTCGGACCCGCGACGGTGCCGTGGGTGCTCACCCAGTCCGACATGATCGGCAGCGTCCACGAGCTGCAGGCGTCGGCCCTCGGCCGCCTCGCCCGGCAGGCGGCCGTCATCGCCCGCTTCGTGGAGGAGCGGAGCGCGCGCCCGCTGCCCTCGCACCTCTCGCGCGCCATCGCCTACGCGAGCGTCGGAGCCGCGGTGGCGGCTGTGCAGGCGTGGGCCGCGGCGGGCCCCACCCGCGGCGAGCTCGTGCCCTATCTCGACGAGGCGCTCGCGCCCGTCCGCGCCGGCTTCACCCCCGTCGTCGACTGACCCGGCTCCCGCCGCTCCGGTAGAATCGTCGCGGCCGGCGGGTGACTCGCCCCGGAGCCCCCATCCAGGCACCATCACCACCGACACGGTGCCGCCCATAGCGAACCGGAGCATCATGACCCTCGCCGACCGCCTCCCCGCGAAGCCCGCCCTCGAGGGCCTGGAGGGCACGTGGGGCCTCCGCTGGCAGGCCGACGGGACCTACCGGTTCGACCGCACCGGCCTCACCCGCGCCGACGTCTACTCGATCGACACCCCGCCGCCCACCGCGTCCGGGTCGCTGCACATCGGGCACGTCTTCTCCTACACGCACACAGACGTCGTCGCGCGGTTCCAGCGGATGCGCGGCAAGAGCGTCTTCTACCCGATGGGCTGGGACGACAACGGCCTGCCCACCGAGCGCCGCGTGCAGAACTACTACGGTGTGCGCTGCGACCCGACGCTCCCCTACGAGCCCGGCTTCACGCCTCCGTTCGAGGGCGGCGACAACAAGAGCAGCAAGGCCGCCGACCAGAAGCCGATCTCGCGCCGCAACTTCGTCGAGCTGTGCGAGCGCCTCACCGTCGAGGACGAGAAGCAGTTCGAGGACGTCTGGCGGGCCCTGGGCCTGTCCGTCGACTGGTCGCAGAGCTACCGGACCATCGGCGACGAGTCGCAGGCCGCCTCGCAGCGCGCCTTCCTCCGCAACCTCGCCCGCGGCGAGGCCTACCAGGCGCAGGCCCCGACGCTCTGGGACATCACCTTCCGGACCGCCGTCGCCCAGGCGGAGCTCGAGGACAAGGACCAGCCCGGCGCCTACCACCGCCTCGGCTTCCACCGCGAGGGCGGCGAGGACGTCTTCATCGAGACGACCCGTCCCGAGCTGCTGCCGGCCTGCGTCGCCCTCGTCGCGCACCCCGACGACGAGCGCTACCAGGCGCTGTTCGGCACCACCGTCCGCACGCCGCTCTTCGACGTCGAGGTCCCGGTGCTCGCGCACCACCTCGCGCAGAAGGACAAGGGCTCGGGCATCGCGATGATCTGCACCTTCGGCGACATCACGGACGTGGTCTGGTGGCGCGAGCTCGACCTGCCCAACCGCGCGATCATCGGCTTCGACGGCCGCCTGATCTCGGAGGCGCCCGCCGCGATCACGAGCGACGGGGGCCGCGCCGCGTACGAGCAGCTCGCCGGCAAGACCGTCTTCTCCGCGAAGCAGGCCGTCGTGGCACTGCTGAAGGAGTCCGGCGAGATGGTCGGCGACCCGCGCCCCATCACCCACCAGGTCAAGTTCTTCGAGAAGGGCGACAAGCCGCTCGAGATCGTGTCGACCCGCCAGTGGTACATCGGCAACGGCGCTCGCGACGCGGTGCTCAAGGAGCGCCTGCTGGAGCTCGGCCGCGACGTGCGCTTCGTGCCGGAGTTCATGCGCGTCCGCTACGAGAACTGGGTGAACGGCCTCTCCGGCGACTGGCTGATCTCGCGCCAGCGCTTCTTCGGCGTGCCGATCCCGGTGTGGTACCCGCTCGACGGCGACGGCAACCCCGTCTTCGACTCCCCGATCGTGCCGGACGAGGCGGCGCTGCCGGTGGATCCCTCCAGCGACCCGGCCCCCGGCTACACGGAGGACCAGCGCGGAGCGGCGGGCGGCTTCCAGGGAGAGCTCGACGTGATGGACACCTGGGCGACCTCCTCGCTGACCCCGCAGCTCGCGGGCGGCTGGGAGCGGGACGACGAGCTCTGGCAGCTGGTCGCTCCCTACGACCTGCGCCCGCAGGGCCAGGACATCATCCGCACCTGGCTCTTCTCGACCCTTCTGCGCTCGCAGCTCGAGGACGGCCGCGCCCCGTGGAGCACGGCGACCGTCTCCGGCTTCATCGTCGACCCCGACCGCAAGAAGATGTCGAAGTCGAAGGGCAACGTGGTCACTCCCGCCGCGATGCTCGAGCAGCACGGCTCGGACGCGGTCCGCTACTGGGCCGCCTCCTCGCGCCTGGGTACCGACGCGGCCTTCGACCCGCAGAACCCGACGCAGATCAAGATCGGCCGCCGACTGGCGATCAAGATCCTCAACGCGGCGAAGTTCATCCACGGCTTCCCTCTCGCCGAGGGCGCCGAGGTCACCGACCCTCTCGACCTCAGCATGCTGGCCACCCTCGACACCGTGGTCGCCGACGCGACGACGGCGCTCGAGAACTACGACCACGCCCGCGCTCTCGAGACGACGGAGGCGTTCTTCTGGACGTTCTGCGACGACTACCTGGAGCTGGTGAAGGAGCGCGCGTACAGCGAGGACGGCGCGTCCGCCGCGGCCGCCCTGCACCGGGCGCTCGACGTCCTCCAGCGCCTGTTCGCGCCGTTCCTGCCGTTCGCGACGGAGGAGACCTGGTCGTGGTCGCACGACGACTCGGTGCACCTGCGCCCCTGGCCGGCCGTCGAGGGCCTGGGCGGCGACCCCGCCGTCCTGGCCGCGGCGAGCTCCGTCCTCACGGCCATCCGGCGCGCGAAGACCGATGCGAAGGCCTCGCAGAAGACGCCGGCCCGCTCCGCCCTGGTGACGGCGCCCGCCGAGCTCGTCGCGTCTCTCCGACTCGCCGCGGGAGACCTCGCGGCCGTCGGCAGGATCGCGACGCTCGACTTCGCCGAGGGCGACGCCCTCGCGGTCGGCATCGAGCTCGAGACCGAGGCGTAGCGCCGCTCCCGGGAGGCGGGAACCGTCCCGCCTCCCTCCCCACCGTCGAGAGGACCCCTCCCATGCAGCTCGGAACCCGCTGGTCGGTCGGCCAGGTGCCGCCGCAGACCCTCCCCGAGATCGTCGTCACCGCCATCGGCAACGTCGAGGGCGAGCTCGCCGCGGCCGGCACGGCGACCGCCGACTGGCGCTGGACGCTCACCTGGCTCGAGGGCAGGCCCGTCCTCGAACTCGACGACGGCACGACGATCACCTACCGTCCCGACGAGGACGCTGCCTACATCACGCAGCCGCAGGGCCGCGTGGAGGGCGAGGACGACGACGACTGGGGCTGACGCCCCTTCGCGGCGCGGTCGCCGAGCCCGGTGAGCGCGCGCGTCCTGCGATCCTGAGCCGGAGCCCTCTCCCCCGCTCGAGCTCTAGGCTCGCAGGATGAGCGCACCCGATCCCGTCGCCGTCCTGCTCGAGCCGAGCGGACTCCCCCACGGGCTCCCCGACTTCGCCGCCGTCGACCCCGAGGCCTACCGCCCGGCGTTCCTCGAGGCCCTCCGCCGGCACCGCGCCGAGATCGACGCGATCGCCGGCGCCTCCGAGCCGCCGACCGTCGAGAACACCCTCGTCGCCCTCGAGCGGGCGGGCCGCGAGCTGCGCCGGGTGAGCGCCGTCTTCTTCACCGTCGCCGCCTCCGACCGCACTCCGCTCACCGACGCTCTGGAGGCCGAGCTCGCTCCGCTGCTCTCGGCCCACAGCGATGCGATCAGCCTCGACCCGCGCCTGTTCGCCCGTCTCCGCGCTCTCGCCGAGCAGTCGACGGAGCTCGACCTCGACGCCGAGACGGCCTACCTCCTCGAGCGGAGGATCACCGGGTTCGAGCGCTCCGGTGCGCTCCTCGACGACGCGGGGAAGGCACGGCTCGGCGAGCTGAACGAGCAGCTGTCGACCCTGACCACGCGCTTCGAGAAGGACCTGCTCGCCGAGTCGAACGACCGGGCGGTCCTCCTCGAGGACGTCGCCGGCCTCGACGGGCTCGACGAGTCCGACGTCTCGGCCGCCGCGCGCGCCGCCGCCGACCGCGGCGTCGACGGCTGGCTGATCACCCTGCCCCTCTACTCCGGCCACCCCTGGCTCGCGCGTCTGCGCGACCGCGGCGTCCGCGAGCGCGTCCTGCGCGCCTCTGTCGGCCGCGGTGCGGAAGGCGGGCCGCACGACACCACCGCGACTCTGCAGCAGATCGTCGCGCTGCGGGCCGAGCGCGCAGCTCTGCTGGGCGCGGCCTCGCACGCCGATTTCGTGATCTCGGGCCAGACCGCGGGCTCGCCGGAGCGCGTCCTGTCGCTGCTGCGCGAGCTCGCCGCTCCCGCCGCCCGGAACGCGAGGATCGAACTCGAGCGGATGCAGGCCTCCGCCGACGCCGAGCAGGACGCCGCCGGAGCGCCGCGCTTCACGATCGAGGCGTGGGACCGCGCCTACTACGAGGAGCGCGTGCGGTCGGAGAGCTACTCCGTCGACTCCAGCGCACTGCGTCCCTTCTTCGAGCTGGAGCGGGTGCTCCGGCACGGCGTGTTCGCCGCCGCCACCGGTCTCTACGGCGTCCGCTTCTCGGAGCGGAGCGACCTGGCCGGCTACAGCGAGCACGTCCGCGTGTTCGAGGTGCACGAGGAGGACGGGACGCCGCTGGGCCTGTTCCTGCTCGATCCCTTCACCCGCGACTCGAAGCGCGGCGGGGCGTGGATGAACTCCCTGTCCAGCCGCACCTCGCTGCTCGGCGACTCCGCCGTCGTCGTGAACAACCTGAACCTGTCGGCTCCGGGCGCGGGCGAGCCCGCCCTTCTCAGCCTCGACGAGGTGGAGACGCTGTTCCACGAGTTCGGGCACGCCCTGCACGGCCTGTTCGCGAGCACGCGGTACCCGCGCTTCGCCGGTACCGCGGTGTTCCGGGACTTCGTCGAGTTCCCGAGCCAGGTGAACGAGACGTGGGTGCACCGCCCCGGGCTCCTCGCCGAGTACGCCCGCCACGTCGAGACCGGCGAGGCCCTGCCCGCGGGGACCGTCGAGCGCCTCGAGGCGTCCGCGCTGTGGGGCGAGGGCTTCGCGACGAGCGAGTACCTGGCGTCCGCCCTGCTCGACCTCGCCTGGCACTCCCTGCCGGCCCCGGTCGAGCCGCGCGACGCGGCCGCCTTCGAGCGCGACGTGCTCGACGGCGCGGGCCTCCTCCTTCCCGCCGTGCCGCCCCGCTACCGCAGCACGTACTTCGCGCACGTCTTCTCCGGCGGCTACTCCGCGGGCTACTACTCCTACATCTGGAGCGAGATCCTCGACGCGGACACGGTCGAGTGGTTCGAGGAGAACGGCGGCCTCGACCGCTCGGCGGGCGAGCGCTTCCGCCGCGGGGTGCTCGAGCTCGGCGGCTCCCGCGATCCGCTCGACGCGTACCGCGCGTTCCGCGGGCGGGATGCGCGGACCGAGCCGCTGCTCGCGCGCCGCGGCCTCCTCTAGCGGCGCCGGGGGACGAGCCAGGCGAGGAGGACGAGTCCCACGACCAGGCCCCAGAACGCCGATCCGATCCCCGCGATGGTCGTGCCGGAGGCGGTGACCAGGAGCGTCGCCGCCGCCGGCAGCCGCAGCCGCGCGTCCTCCACAGCGGCCTGCACCGCCGACACGAACACCCCCAGCAGCGCCAGACCGGCGACCGCCTCGATCAGCAGCGGGCTCGCGGAGGACACCAGCGCGGCGGCCGCTCCGGCGAACACGCCCAGCACGAGGTAGGAGGCGCCCGCCGAGACCGAGGCGACCCAGCGCTGCTCCGGCCGCGGCGAGGCCTCGGGACCCGCGGTCAGCGCGGCGCTGAGCGCGGCGTAGTTGATCGGCACGCCGCCGAAGATCGCCGAGACCCCGGAGAGAGCACCGGTCGAGACGATCCCGGGACGCGAGTGGGCCGCGAAGCCGAAGCTCGTCAGCACCGCGATGCCCGGGATGTTCTGCCCGGCCATTGTGACCACGTAGAGCGGCAGGCCGATCCCGACCATCGCTCCGATCTCGAACACCGGAGCGACGAACTGCGGCACGGGGAGCAGCGGCGCACCGGCGAGTGCCGCGCCGTCCGTCACGATCAGCAGCACGATCGCCAGGGCGATCGCGGCCGGCACCGCCCAGCGGGGCAGGAGCCGCAGGAGCAGCAGCCAGAGCAGGATCACCGGCAGCGCGAGCGCGGGGATCTCGACCGCCGCGCGCACCGGCGCCAGGACGAGCGGGAACAGGATGCCCGCGAGCATGGCGTTCGCGAGCGGCCGCGGGATGCGCGCGACGAGCCTCCCGAGCGCCGGCCACAGCCCGGTGACCACCAGCAGAGCGGAGGCGACCAGGAACGCCCCGACCGCGCGGTCGAAACCACCGGGGAGCGTCGCGGTGGCGGCCAGCAGGGCGGCTCCCGGCGTGCTCCAGGCGAAAGTCATCGGCACGCGATAGCGGATGCTCAGCACGATGCAGAGGACCCCCTGCAGCACGCAGACCGCGAGGAGGCCCGACGCGGCCTGCGCGTCGGTGGCGCCCACCGCGACCACCCCGGCGAGCACGATCGCGAACGAGCTCGAGAAGCCGGTCAGGGCGGCGACGATCCCGGCGAGCAGCGGCTGGACGATGGCGGAGCCTCCCGGAGGATCGACCGGCACCGAGGCGACCGGACGCGCCGTCGGCGCGCTCCGCCAGGTTAGGGAAGCGGGAGCGCCTCGCCCGACGATCCGCCGGGCCAATCGCGGTGAACTGGCAGAGCGGGGCGGGGAGCGACTAGGCGCTCTTCTCCTGGCGACGGGGAGCGTGGGGGACGATCGTCGGGGCCGCGTTGTCGAGCACCGCGGCGCGGGTGACGACGACCCGAGCCACCTCGTCCGAGGAGGGCACCTCGAACATGATCGGGCCGAGCACCTCCTCGAGGATCGCGCGCAGTCCGCGGGCCCCGGTCTGGCGGAGGACCGCCAGGTCCGCGATGGCCTCGAGAGCGCCCCGGTCGAACTCGAGCTCGACGCCGTCGATCTCGAACATCCGCTGGTACTGCTTCACGAGCGCGTTGCGCGGCTCGGTGAGGATCTGCATGAGCGCGTCCTGGTCGAGCTGCGTGACCGTCGTCACGACGGGGAGACGCCCGATGAACTCGGGGATCAGCCCGAACTTGTGCAGGTCCTCCGGGAGGACCTCGCTGAAGATGTTGATCTCGTCTTCCTTGTTGTGCAGCGGGGCGCCGAAGCCGATGCCGCGCTTGCCTGCCCGCGACGAGATGATGTCCTCCAGCCCGGCGAAGGCGCCGGCGACGATGAAGAGGACGTTCGTCGTGTCGATCTGGATGAACTCCTGGTGCGGGTGCTTCCGCCCGCCCTGCGGGGGCACGGAGGCGACGGTGCCCTCGAGGATCTTGAGCAGTGCCTGCTGCACTCCCTCGCCCGAGACGTCGCGCGTGATCGAGGGGTTCTCGGCCTTCCGCGCGATCTTGTCGACCTCGTCGATGTAGATGATGCCGGTCTCGGCACGCTTGACGTCGTAGTCGGCGGCCTGGATGAGCTTGAGGAGGATGTTCTCGACGTCCTCGCCGACGTAGCCCGCCTCGGTGAGGGCCGTGGCGTCCGCGACGGCGAAGGGCACGTTGAGGCGCTTCGCGAGGGTCTGGGCGAGGTAGGTCTTCCCGCATCCCGTGGGGCCGATGAGCAGGATGTTGCTCTTGGCGATCTCGACCTCGTCGTGGATCGCGTCGGCGGCGGTGATGGTGTTGCGGGCGCGCACGCGCTTGTAGTGGTTGTACACGGCGACGGCGAGGGCCTTCTTGGCCTGCTCCTGCCCGATCACGTACTCCTCGAGGAAGCCGAAGATCTCCTTCGGCTTCGGGAGGTCGAACTCGTGGCTCGTCTCCTCGCTCGACTCGGAGAGGCGCTCCTCGATGATCTCGTTGCAGAGCTCGACGCACTCGTCGCAGATGTAGACGCCCGGTCCCGCGATGAGCTGCTGGACCTGCTTCTGGCTCTTGCCGCAGAAGGAGCACTTCAGCAGGTCGGCGCTTTCGCCAATACGTGCCACGGGGATGCCCCACTTCCTTGTCGTGCGTCTGTCGTGCGTCGGTCGGTCGTGCAACGGAGCCCGGAGCTCCGGCCGGTGCGAGCGGGACGAGCCCCCTGACACTGCTCCGAGCCTAGCCGCTGAGCCGCGAGGGCTCGGCAGGCGGGCCGGATTCGCCGTGCCTTGCGCCTCGTGTGGCGCTTTGCTACGGCGACGGAGGACGCAGAGAGGGGCCGGGCGGCGGATCGCTCCGCCACCCGGCCCCTCCCGGACGCCCTACGCCGTGAGAGCCGGCAGGCTCTTGCGGCTGGTGAGCACCTGGTCGATCAGCCCGTACTCGAGCGCGTCGCTCGCGCCGAGGATCTTGTCGCGGTCGATGTCCTTCTTGACCTGCTCGATCGAGCGGTTCGAGTGGTGCGACAGCGTCTCCTCGAGCCACTCGCGCATGCGCATGATCTCGGCGGCCTGGATCTCGATGTCCGAGGCCTGGCCCCCGCCCTGCTGCACGGCGGGCTGGTGGATGAGGATGCGCGCGTTCGGCAGCGCGAGGCGCTTGCCGGGCGTTCCCGCGGCGGTGAGCACGGCGGCGGCCGAGGCGGCCTGGCCGAGCACGACGGTCTGGATGTGCGGGCGGATGTACTGCATCGTGTCGTAGATCGCCGTCATCGCGGTGAAGGATCCACCGGGCGAGTTGATGTACATGACGATGTCGCGGTCCGGGTCCTGGCTCTCGAGCACGAGGAGCTGGGCCATGATGTCGTCCGCGGAGGCGTCGTCGACCTGGACGCCGAGGAAGATGATGCGGTCCTCGAAGAGCTTGGCGTACGGGTCCTGGCGCTTGTAGCCGTAGGCCGTGCGCTCCTCGAACGTGGGGAGGATGTAGCGCGAGGACGGTGCGGCTCCGGAGCC
The DNA here is from genome assembly GCF_002930935.1 of Rathayibacter sp. AY1A2. Taxonomy (NCBI): domain Bacteria; kingdom Bacillati; phylum Actinomycetota; class Actinomycetes; order Micrococcales; family Microbacteriaceae; genus Rathayibacter; species Rathayibacter sp. AY1A2. The sequence continues at coordinate 41,488 of NZ_PSTP01000006.1, forward strand.
GAACGCCGTTCCGCCGAAGGTGGGTGTGGTCATTGTCTGTTCCTGATCTCTCGGCGCGTTCGCTGGACTACTCGTCGATGGCGGTTCCGCCACCGCCGGCCACGTCGGTCGCCGACGAGCGGATGTGGTCGACGAAGCCGTAGGCCAGGGCCTCCTCGGCGCTGAACCAGCGGTCGCGGTCGCCGTCCTCGTTGACCTGCTCGACGGTCTTGCCGGTCGCCTTGGCGGTGATCTCGGCGAGGCGCTTCTTCATGTCGAGGATGAGCTGCGCCTGGGTCTGGATGTCGGAGGCCGTGCCGCCGAAGCCGCCGTGCGGCTGGTGGAGGAGCACCCGCGCGTTCGGGGTGATGTAGCGCTTGCCCTGGGTTCCGGCGGTGAGGAGCAGCTGGCCCATGGAGGCCGCCATCCCGATGCCCACGGTCACGATGTCGTTCGGGACGAACTGCATCGTGTCGTAGATCGCCATGCCCGCGGTGATGGAGCCGCCGGGCGAGTTGATGTAGAGGTAGATGTCCCGCTCGGAGTCCTCGGCTGCCAGGAGCAGGAGCTTCGCGGCGATCTCGTTCGCGTTCTCGTCGCGCACCTCGGAACCGAGCCAGATGATCCGGTCCTTGAGCAGGCGGTCGAAAACACTGTTGGGCATAACCATGTCGGCCATGTATTGCTCCGTTTCAGTTGTCGCTTCGGAGGCGAATCTATCGGACGCCGCCAGGCCGATCCGGCCGTGTTCGCCCGGGGCGGAGCGGGAGTCGCCCGTGTTCGCCCGGGGCGGACCGGAGCCCCGCAACGAGAGGAGCCGCCCTCCGACGGATCGGGGGGCGGCTCCTGACGTGCTCGCGGGGACTACTCCGCGGCCGGGGTCTCCTCGGCGGGAGCGGCGGCCTTCTTCTTGGCCGGCGCGCGCTTCTTCTTGGGGGCCGGGGCGGGCTCCTCCTCGGCGGCGGGCTCCTCGGCGACGGGCTCGGCGGGGACCTCGGCGTCGGCGGCGGCCTGAGCCTCCTCCGCGACCTCGGTCTCGTCCGAGGCGACGGCCTCGTCGGAGGCCTCGACGGCCTCGTCGTCACCGGGGACCGCGGTGAACGCGGTCAGGTCGACGGCGTTGCCCTCGGTGTCGGTGACCTTCGCCTTGCCGAGGACGATCGCGAGCGCCTTGTTGCGGGCGACCTCGCCGACCATCTGGCCGATCTGGTTGTTCTCGGACAGGATCTTGATGAACTCGTTCGGCTCCATGCCGTACTGCGCCGCACCCTGGATGAGGTACTGCGTGAGCTCGTCCTGGCTGACCTGGACCTTCTCCTGCTCGACGACGTGGTCGAGGAGGATCTGGGTCTTGAAGGTCTTCTCGCTGGCCTCCTTGACCTCGGCGCGGTGCTCGTCGTCCTCGAGGCGGTTCTCGCCCTCGAGGTGGCGGTGCACCTCGTCCTCGACGAGACCGGCGGGCACGGGCACCTCGACGAGGGCGAGCAGCGCCTCGACGAGCTTCTCGCGGGCCTCGCCGCCCTGGCCGAAGGTCTTCTGCTGAGCGGCCTGCTCCTTGAGCGACTCGCGCAGCTCGGCGATGGTGTCGAACTCGCTGGCGATCTGCGCGAAGTCGTCGTCGGCCTCGGGGAGCTCGCGCTCCTTGACGGCGGTGAGCGCGACGGCGATCTCGGCCTGCTCGCCGGCGTGGTCGCCGCCGAGCAGCGGAGCGGTGAACGTGGTGCTCTCGCCCGCGGTGAGCGAGTCGAGCGCCTCGTCGATGCCCTCGATCAGCTCGCCCGAGCCGAGCTCGTACGAGATGGCGTTGGCGGTGTCGACCTCGACGCCGTCGATGGAGGCGACCAGGTCGATCTGCGCGAAGTCGCCGGTCTTCGCCGGGCGGTCCACGGTGACCAGGGTGCCGAAGCGGCTGCGGAGCTTGTCCAGCTCGGCGTCGACGTCGGCGTCGGTGACCTCGGCCGCCTCGACGGTGAGCTCGATGCCGTCGTAGTCCGGGACGGTGATCTCGGGGCGCACGTCGACCTCGATGGCGAGCTCGAGGTCGCCGGTGAAGTCCTTGTCGCTCGGCCAGGCGACGATGTCGGCCTGCGGGCGGCCCAGGGGGCGGACCTCGGTCTCGCGGACGGCCTCGCGGTAGAAGCCGTCGAGGCCCTCGTTGACCGCGTGCTCGAGCACCGCGGCCTTGCCGACGCGCTGGTCGACGATGGCGGGCGGGACCTTGCCCTTGCGGAAGCCGGGGACGTTGATCTGCTCGGCGATGTGGCCGTAGGCGTGCGTGATGCTGGGGCCGAGCTCGTCCGGGGTGACCGAAATCGCGAGCTTCACGCGGGTCGGGCTCAGCTGTTCTACCGTGGTCTTCACGTGAGGGGATCTCCTGTGCTGGTTGGTGTCGGCGCCGGATGACGGTCGTCACGGGTCGATGTCGTCACGATGAGTACTCGTGGTCGGGGCGACAGGATTCGAACCTGCGACCTCCCGCTCCCAAAGCGGGCGCTCTAGCCAAGCTGAGCTACGCCCCGGATGCGCGGGCCTGGGCACCGTGCGTGAGACTCTCGTCGAGCCGTCCCCGCACGTGCGCTTGCGCGACACGCCGAAATGGCCTTCGCAAGTGTACTGCACCGCGGCAGCGGCGACCGGAACCGCGCGGCGGAGGACGACCGGGGTGTCCACGGTGCACGCGCGATGTACTACGCTGTCCTGGTGCCCGGTCGAGAGACCCGGTCGCACCGGTTCGCGGTCGTCAGACCAACGATCCGGGGCTGTAGCTTAGTGGTAAAGCCTCTGTCTTCCAAACAGATGATGCGAGTTCGATTCTCGTCAGCCCCTCTCCTCTCGAAGAGCCCCGGACGTCCGGGGCTCTTCGTCGTTCCGAGGCGTTCCGGGCGTGCTCAGCCGACCGCGCCGCGGTGCTCCTCCGTCAGGGCGAGGTACGAGGCGGCGTTCCGGCGGATGCCCTCGCGCTCCTCCTCCGTCAGCTCCCGCCGGACCCTCCCGGGGACGCCCGCCACCAGCGAGCCCGGTGGGACGACCGTCCCCTCGAGGACGACGGCGCCTGCGGCGACCAGCGAGCCGGTGCCGATGACGGCCCCGTTCAGGACGGTCGCGCTCATGCCGACCAGCACGTCGTCCTCGAGGGTGCAGCCGTGCAGCACGGCGTTGTGCCCGACCGAGACTCCGGCGCCGATGACCGCGTCGTAGTCGGCGTCGACGTGGACGACGACGCCGTCCTGGAGGTTGCTGCCGGCGCCGAGCTCGATCCGCGCGTGCTCGGCGCGAAGGACGGCGCCGTACCAGACGCTCGCCCGCTCCCCCAGGCGCACGGAGCCGATCACGGTGGCGCCCGGAGCGACCCACGCGGTGTCGGCGATCTCCGGGGCGCGTCCCCCGGTCAGGGCGAGGACGCGGGCGCCCTCCGCAGGACTCGACGGCATCGGGTTCTCCTCTTCTCCGGTGGTCAGCGCCCGGCGCGCAGGAAGGCGAGGACCGCCAGCACCCGCCGGTGGTCGGAGCCCGAGTCCTCGAGCCCGAGCTTCTGGAAGATCGCGGTCACGTTCTTCTCCACGGCGCCCACGCCGACGAAGAGAGCGGAGGCGATGCCCGCGTTCGTGCGCCCCTGGGCCATCTGCTCCAGCACCTCCCGCTCCCGCGGGGTCAGCGAGGCGAGCGGGTCGCGGTTGCGCTGCAGGAGCGAGGCGACGACCTGCGGGTCGAGGACGGTTCCGCCCGCTGCGACGCGCTCGACGGCGTCGCGCAGCTCCTCCACGGAGGCGACCCGGTCCTTCAGGAGGTAGCCGAGTCCGCCGTCGCCGGAGCCGAGCAGCTCCTGCGCGTAGGTGACCTCGACGTACTGGCTGAGCAGGAGGACCGACACGTGCGGGTAGCGGCGGCGGATCTCCAGCGCCGCGCGGACGCCCTCGTCGCGGAAGGTCGGCGGCATCCGGACGTCGAGCACGGCGACGTCGACCCCGGCCGGGTCCCGTGCCAGATCGGCGAGCAGGGCGTCCGCGTCCCCGAAGGCGCCGACGGAGGCGAACCCCGCGTCCTCGAAGAGGCGGACCAGGCCCTCGCGCAGGAGGACCGAGTCCTCGGCGATGGCGACGCGGATCACGGGCACGCCCTCAGGATAGGACGGCCGGGCGGTAGGGGACGTGCACCCCGACCGTGGTCGGCCCGCCGACCGGCGACTCCACGCTCAGGATCCCGCGCAGGCCCCGGACGCGCCCGCCGACCCCCTCGAGACCGTGACCGGCGACCGGCGACGCCCCGCCGACTCCGTCGTCGACCACCCAGGCGTCGAGCCAGCGCTCCCCCGGAGTGCCGGAGTCGCGGGTGTCGAGTTGCACCCGCACCGATCGGGCACCGGAGTGCTTGGAGACGTTGGCGAGCAGCTCGGCGACGACGAAATAGACGCTGCGCTCGACCTCGGGCGGCACGTCCGCCACGGGGTGCTCGGTGAGGACCTCGACCGGCACCGGGCTGAGCTCGGCGAGCGAGTGCACCGCCGCCTCGAAGCCCCGGTCCTGCAGGATCGGCGGCGCCACTCCGCGGGAGAGGGCGCGCAGCTCGTCGAGCGCGGCGCGCACGTGCTCGCGGGCCTCGTCGACCAGGCGGGCGGCGGACTCCGGGTCGGCGGCGAGTCGGTTGCGGGCCGAGGCCAGGTCCATCTGGACCCGGATCAGGCGCTGCTGCGGGCCGTCGTGGATGTCGCGCTCGAGCCGGCGCAGCGCGCGGTCCTCGGCGGCGACGGCTGCGCCGCGGGAGGCGCTCAGCTCGGCGACCTCGCGCTGGAGCGCCTCCGACTCCCACGGGCCGAGCAGGAGACGGTCGACCAGCCAGTGCAGGAGGGAGAGGCCGCGGGTGGCGAACGGCAGGGTCGAGACGAAGAGGACGGTCGTGGCGACCGTCGCCGCGGCGACCAGTCCCGCCGGAGGCTGCGGGGCGCCCAGCAGAGCGGCCCCGCTCTCGGCCAGCAGGCGGGCCGGACCGGGGGCCCCCGTGAGCGCGGCGGCCACCGTGCCCGGGCCCGCCCAGGTCCACAGCGCCAGGAGCAGTCCGGACAGCAGCGCGAGCACCGGAGCCACGACGAGCGTGTGCAGGAGAGCGAGCCAGTAGTGCCCGTCGATCACCGGACCGTAGAGGGCGAAGGTCGACGGAGTGACGGAGGAGGGCGGTCGCCGCCACTGCGGCCGGGGGACGGCGGGCCGTCCGGCCAGCACGTCGAGGCCGACGGCGGCCCGGGAGAAGAAGCGCGCCGTGTAGAGGGCGGCGGGCAGGAACACCAGGCCGATCAGGACTCCGACGAGCCCGAGCGCGACGGCGAGCGCGACGCCGGCGCAGAAGGCGCCGAGGAGCGCGACCGGGATCGCGGCCACCAGCGCGACCACCTCCCGGGGCAGTCCGCGCCAGAGCCGGAGGTAGGCGCGCGAGGCCTCGCCGAGGGCCGTCGATGCTCCGCTCATCCGCGCCTCCTGTCCGCTCCCGCCGCCGCCGCGACCCGGTCGAGCGTACCGGCGGCACGGCTCCGGGCACCCGGGGGGAAGCCCCCGTGACGCCCCTCCGCGACCGAGGTGAGCCTGTCCTTCACCGGACTGAGCCGAGCCTGCGCTTCCTTGCGGCGCCGGGGGATCTGCGTACTGTTGACGATCAGTCACCCCTCTCGAAAGGACCAGACGATGTCCACCACGTCCGTCACGTCGCTCACCTCGTCGAACCCGGATGTCGCATCCGGAGTCGCCCAGTTCCTCAGCCCCGTCGTCGTCGAGATGACCGCGCTCGCCGTCAACGGCAAGCAGGCGCACTGGCACGTCCGCGGCGCCAACTTCATCGGCGTCCACGAGCTGCTCGACGCGATCGTCGGCCGCGCCATCGAGTGGGCCGACCTCGCCGCGGAGCGCGTCGTCGCCCTCGGCCTCCCGATCGACGCCCGCATCCAGACCGTCGCCTCGGCGACGCGGTCCGAACCCCTCACCCCCGGCTTCCAGCGCTCCGAGAACGCGATCGTCGAGATCATCCGCCAGATGGACGTCGCCATCGCGACCGTCAACACGGCGATCGCCGAGCTCGCCGAGATCGACGCGAGCAGCCAGGACGTCGCGATCGAGATCGGCCGCGGCCTCGAGAAGGACCGCTGGTTCCTCTTCGCCCACGTCAGCGAGAGCTGAGCACCACGCCTCGACCGGCCCGCGGATCCTCGGATCCCGCGGGCCGTCGTCGTTCCCGGGCCCGTTCGCGCGATCCGGAGCAGCCGGTGTCGCGACGGGCGCGGGTCAGCCGCCGTGCGTGAAGCGGCCCGCCAGGAGGGTCGCGGCGACCGGCATGGATCGGAGGGCTCCCGCGTCGGCGGCGAGCGGATCGCGGTCGACCACCACGAGATCGGCGGGATCGCCGGCCGCGGGCCTGAGCCGGCGCACCCGGGTCGAGGCGACGATCGCCTCCTCGACGCTCACCCGCTGCTCCGGATGCCAGGGCTCGTCGCCGGGCAGCGCCCGCGCGACCGCGGCCGAGATCGCGACCCACGGGTCGAGCGGAGCGACCGGAGCGTCCGAGCCGAGCACCACGCGGGCCCCGGAGTCGAGCAGCGAGCGCAGCGGGAACGCCCGGCCGGTCCGTCCCGGCCAGTACCGCTCCGCCACCTCGCGGTCGTCGAGCGCGTGCGCGGGCTGCACTCCGGCCTCCACGCCGAGCGCGGCGAACCGCGGAAGGTCGGTCTCCGCGAGCAGCTGAGCGTGCTCGATCCGGCCCCCGCCGACCCGGCCGAGCGCGTCCAGAGCCAGCGTCGCCGCGGCGTCTCCGATCGCGTGCACGGTGGAGCGGATGCCCCCGGCGGCCGCGCGGGCGAGCAGCTCGTCCAGCTCGGCGGGCTCCACGGTGAGGACGCCGTAGCCGTCGTGGTCGGCGTACGGGTGGGCGCAGTAGGCGGTCCTCGTGTTGAGGGAGCCGTCGATCAGGACCTTCAGCGGGCCCATCCGCAGCAGGCCGTCACCGCCGTCGAGCTCGTCGCCCGTGCGCAGTCCCTCCGCGAGGGCGCGGTCGAGGTGGTCGCGGTAGACGCCGGTGTCGACGCGGAGGGAGCGGGTTCCGCCGTCGACGCGACGGGGCCAGTCCCCCGCGTTCCAGCGCATCTCGAGGTCGACGACGCCGACCACCCCGCGGGCCGCAGCCCGCCGGGCCGCCGCGTCGGCGAGCGCGTCGAGCTCGTCGTCGCCGAGGGCTCCGAGTGCGGTGACGAGCTCGAAGCAGGCGTCCTCGCGCAGCAGCTCGGGCTCGGGAGCGACGGCGTAGCGCCGGTACGCGGCAGAGTTCAGCCAGGCGCAGTGCAGGTCGCCGCTGATCAGCACGACGGGCCGCTCCGGAGAGACCTCGTCCAGGAGCGCGGTCGTCGGCGGCTCCGGCCAGAGACCGTCGCGGAAGCCGAAGCCGATCAGCGTGCCGGTACCGGGCTCCTCCGCCAGGCGACGTCGGACCGCGTCCGCCGTTCCGCGGGCCGAGTCCGCCGACGAGACGTCCAGGCGCGGGGCCGTCATCGCCCACTGGGAGAAGTGGACGTGCTCGTCCCAGAGGCCGGGGAGCACCCAGCGCCCGTCGAGGTCGCGCACCTCGTCGCCCGGGGCGGCGGCGGCGTCCGGTCCGACAGATTCCACGCGGCCGTCGCGCAGGAGCACGGCACCGGGTCGGGACGAGCCGAGGAGGCGGGCGCCCCGAAGAAGGACACCGCCGGTCATCGGGCGGCCTCGCGGAGCGCGGGGCGGACGGCTCGGCGGGCGCGGGACCGGGCCGGCGTCTCTCCACCGGCGCTCACGACTGGCACACCGGGCACCAGTAGAGCTTGCGCGCGCCGATCTCCTCGAGCAGCACGTTCGTGCCGCAGACGCGGCAGGGCAGACCCTCGCGCTTGTAGACGTAGTTGCGCTCGGCGCGGCTGCGGACGGCTTTCGAGCGCTCGGTCTTCGTCAGGCCGCGGCGCGTGATCATCATCCCGGTCCGGATGCCGTCCTCGAGCAGGTCCGCCCAGTCCCGCCACAGCTCCTGTGCGAGCTCCAGCGGCACCTGCTTGCCGGGAGTGTGCGGGTCGAGGCCGGCGCGGTAGAGCAGCTCCGCGCGGTAGATGTTGCCGATGCCGCTGACCACGGACTGGTCCATCAGCACCAGCCCGACCGGCGTCGCCGTCCTGCGGAGCCGGTTCACGAAGCGGTCGCGCGCCTCGTCGGAGTCGTCGTCGGCCGGATCCGGACCGAGGCGGGCGAGGAGGGCCTCCACCTGGGCGGGGTCCATCACCTCGCAGGCGGTGGGGCCGCGCAGGTCGGCGACGGTCTCCTCCGTCATGATGCGGAGGCGCACCGCGCCCACGGGCGGCGGCGGGAACTCGTCGAGGTCGGAGTCGGTCTCGTGCTCCGTCTCGGAGAGGCGCACGGCGCGGCGGCGCCGGGGAGCGCCGATGCTGCTGCCGGCCTTCCCGTCCGGGAACAGCGGCGAGACGTGCCCGAGGAAGTCCCACGCGCCGTAGAGGCCGAGGTGGACGTGCAGCGTCAGGTCGCCCTCGAAGCGCAGCAGCAGGTGCTTGCCGACGGCCGTGGACTCGAGGACCTCGCGCCCGTCGAGGAGCGCGGCTCCCTCGGTGAAGCGGCCCTGGGGGCTGCTGGTCGCGACGCGGTGCCCGACGACGTCGCGCTCGAACTGCAGGGCGATCCGGTGGACGGAGTGCCCCTCGGGCACTCAGCGCTCCTTCGCGGCGGAGTCGACGACCCGGCCGGCGATGTCGCCGGTGGCCTCGTACTCGGCGAGCTGCGCGATGCGGCGCACGTGCCGCTCCTCGAAGGTGAAGGGCTCGGCGACGAACGCGTCGATGAAGCCGGTGGCCTCCTCGACGGAGTGCTGGCGGGCCCCGATCGAGATGACGTTCGCGTCGTTGTGCTGGCGGGCCAGCACGGCGGTGCTCAGGTTCCAGACGAGTGCCGCGCGCACGCCCGCGACCTTGTTCGCCGCGATCTGCTCGCCGTTGCCCGAGCCGCCGAAGACGACGCCGAGGGCCTCGACCCCTGCCTCCTGATCGCGGACGACCGCGGCGGCAGCGTTGATGCAGAAGGACGGGTAGTCGTCCAGCGGGTCGTAGGACGTGGGGCCGTGGTCGATCACGTCGTGACCGGCGGCGCCGAGGTGCTCGATCAGGTGACGGCTGAAGTCCAGCCCTGCGTGGTCCGTGGCGATGTGGATGCGCACGAGAGAACTCCTCCGGAAGAGCCGTCTGGGACCCGCGGTGCCCGGGCCGGGAGCCAGAGTACCGCGGGTCGGCTCAGTCGAACTGCGGGTCGCGGGTCCGCGAGCGCTTGAGCTCGAAGAAGCCGTCGAAGGAGGCGGCGGCGACGATGCCGTCCCAGAGGGTCAGCGCCTGCTCGCCCCTCGGGATCGGCGAGATGACGGGGCCGAAGAAGGCGACGTCGCCGATCGCGATGACCGGGGTGCCGACGTCCTGGCCGACCCGCTCGATCCCGTCGAAGTGGGAGGCGCGCATCGGCTCGTCGTACTCGTCCGAGTCGGCGTGGGCGGCGAGCTCCGCGGGCAGGCCGAGCTCGGCGAGCGACTCGGCGATCACCGCGTCGACGTCGGTGCGCCCCCCCGGGTGGATCCGGGTGCCGAGCGCGTCGTAGAGCGGCTTCACGTGCTCGCGGCCCTCGCGCTCGGCGACGGCGGCGACCAGGCGCGTGTAGCGCAGCGCGCGCGGGAGGAAGGCGCGGTACGAGTCGTCCACGTCCTTGTCCTCGTTGAGGACGGCGAGGCTCATGATGTGCCACTGCACGTCGAGGTCGCGCGCGGGGGTCACCTCGTCCACGAATCGCGAGGTCATCCAGGCCCACGGGCAGGAGGGGTCGAACCAGAAGTCCACAGAGGTCATGGGGACACGCTACGCCGCTCGCCGCGGCCGCGTCCGCGCTCCCCGGCGGCTCCGCAGGATCGGCGCCACGGGGCTCCACGGCGGGTCCCGGCAGCTCTAGGGTGGATCGGCGGCGCCCGTACCCCGGCGCCCGCGGCAGCGCCCGAGACGAACGGATGGAGCACCCCCGTGCCAGGAGACAACCTCACCCGGAGCGAGGCGCAGGAGCGCGCCTCGCTGATCCAGGTCCACGACTACGACATCGCCCTCGACCTGACCCGGGGAGCCGAGACCTTCCTCAGCACGACCACGGTGCGCTTCTCCGCCACCGAGGGCGCCTCGAGCTTCATCGACGCCGTCACGGGCACGGTCCACTCCGTCACCCTCAACGGCGCGGAGCTCGACCCCGCCGACGTCGCCGACGGCGTCCGCATCCGCCTCGACGCCCTGGCCGCGGACAACGAGCTCACCGTCGTCGCCGACGCGCTCTACACCAACACGGGCGAGGGCCTGCACCGCTTCGTCGACCCCGTCGACGGCGAGGTGTACCTGTACTCGCAGTTCGAGGTGCCCGACTCCCGCCGCGTCTTCGCGGTGTTCGAGCAGCCGGACCTCAAGGCCGAGTTCCGCTTCACCGTCACCGCGCCCGCGCAGTGGCAGGTCGTGTCGAACCAGCCCACTCCCGAGCCGGTCCCGGCGGGCGAGGGGATCGCGACCTGGAGCTTCGAGCCCACCCCGCGCATCTCCTCCTACATCACGGCCCTCGTCGCCGGACCCTACGTTGTCGAGACCGACTCGCTCGTCTCCTCCGACGGCCGCACCATCCCGCTGGGGGTCTTCGCGCGGGCCTCGCTCGCGCCGTTCCTCGACGCCGACTACGTGTTCGAGAAGACGAAGCAGGGCTTCGCCTTCTACGAGGAGAGGTTCGGCGTCCCGTACCCGTTCGCGAAGTACGACCAGCTGTTCGTCCCCGAGTTCAACGCCGGCGCGATGGAGAACGCGGGAGCGGTGACCTTCACCGAGACCTACGTGTTCCGCTCGAAGGTGACGGACGCGATCAAGGAGCGCCGGGTCGTCACGATCCTCCACGAGCTCGCCCACATGTGGTTCGGCGACCTGGTCACGATGAAGTGGTGGAACGACCTCTGGCTCAACGAGTCGTTCGCCGAGTACGCCTCCACCCTCGCCACCGCGGAGGCGACGGAGTGGACCGAGGCGTGGACCACCTTCGCCGCGATGGAGAAGAGCTGGGCCTACCGCCAGGACCAGCTGCCCTCGACCCACCCGATCGTCGCGACCATCAACGATCTCGAGGACGTCCAGGTCAACTTCGACGGCATCACCTACGCCAAGGGCGCCTCGGTGCTCAAGCAGCTCGTCGCGTGGGTCGGCGAGAGGGAGTTCCTCGCCGGCGTCCACGAGTACTTCGTGAAGCACGCCTTCTCGAACACGGAGCTGCGCGACCTGCTGGTCGAGCTGGAGGCCACCAGCGGGCGCGACCTCACCGAGTGGTCGGCGCAGTGGCTCGAGACGGCCGGCGTGAACACGCTCCGCCCCGAGATCGCGGTCGACGAGAGCGGAGCGATCGCGTCCTTCGCGATCCTGCAGACCGCGGTCGAGGAGTACCCGACGATCCGCCCGCACCGCCTGGCGATCGGCCTGTACGACTTCGAGGGCGAGCGCCTCGTCCGCGTCGAGCGCCTCGAGCTGGACGTCGACGGGGAGCGCACCGAGGTGCCCGAGCTGATCGGCCGCACCCGTCCGGCGCTCGTGCTGCTCAACGACGACGACCTCGCCTACGCGAAGGTCCGCCTCGACGACGCCTCGCTCGCCGTGGCCGTCGAGCACCTCGCGAGCATCGACAGCCCCCTGGCCCGCTCGCTGGTCTGGGGCTCGGTCTGGGACTCGACCCGCGACGCCGAGTCGGCGCCGCGCGACTTCGTCCGCCTCGTCCTGGGCAACGTCGCGACCGAGACCGAGTCCACGACCCTGCGGACGGTGCTCAACCAGCTCGTCGCCACCGCCACCCAGTACGTCGCTCCGGAGTACCGGGCCGAGGTCGTCGAGGAGGCGGGCGATCAGCTGTGGACGCTCGCGCAGAGCGCCGAGCCGGTCAGCGACGCGCAGTTCCAGTTCGTGAAGTTCTTCGCCGCGATCGCGTCCACCCCTGCGCACCTCGAGGCCGTGCAGGCGCTGCTCGACGGCTCCACCGCTCTCGACGGTCTCGACATCGACACCGACCTCGGCTGGGAGCTGCTGATCGCTCTCGTCGCCGGCGGGCGGGCCGGTGCGGACGACATCGACGCGGCGCTCGCCTCGGACAACACGGCGACCGGCCAGCAGTCGGCCGCGCACGCCCGTGCCGCGCTGCCGACCGCGGAGGCGAAACGCGCGGCCTGGGACTCCGTCACGGCCGACGACTCGGCTCCGAACACGATCGTCCGCTCGACGGGCCTGGGCTTCCAGCGCGCCGCCGACCCGCGCCTGCTCGAGGCGATGGTCCCGGTCTACTTCGACGCCCTCCGCTCCCTCTGGGAGTCGAAGAGCTACAAGATCGCCGAGTACCTGGTCGTCGGCTTCTACCCGGCCGCCACGCCCTCGCAGGAGATCGTCGACGCCACCCGCGCCTGGCTCGACGCGAACCCGGAGGTCCCGGCGCTGCGCCGACTCGTGATCGAGAACCTGGCCGGCGTGGAGCGTGCGCTCCGCGCCCAGGAGCGCGACACCCGGGGCTGACAGCGAGCCGCCCGGTCCCCCGGCGCTCGGCGCTGCGGGACCGGGCGGCTCTCCCCGCTCCCGGCGCCTAGCGCTGCGGGACCGAGCGGCGCTCCGGCCCGTCATAGGCGGACAGCGGCCGGATGAGTGCGTTCGAGCCCCGCTGCTCGATCACGTGGGCCGTCCAGCCCACCACCCGCGCGGCGACGAACAGCGGAGTGAAGATCCCGGTGTCGAAGCCCATCAGCCGGTAGGCGGGGCCGGACGGGTAGTCGAGGTTCGGCAGGATCCCCGTCCGCTCGGCCATCGCCGCGGCCAGGGCGTCGTACAGCTCCATCATCTCGCCGGCCCCCTCGTGCTCGGCGAGCCGCCGGAGAGCGGCGTCCATGGTCGGCACCCGCGAGTCGCCCGACTTGTAGACCCGGTGGCCGAACCCCATGACCTTCCGGCGCTGCCCGAGCGCCTCGGCGAGCCACTCGCGGGACCGCCGGTCCGCCTCCGGTCCGGTGCCGACCTCGTCGAGCACGTGCAGCACGGCCTCGTTCGCCCCGCCGTGGAGCGGTCCCTTGAGCGCTCCGACGGCGGCGGTCACGGCGGAGTGGACGTCCGACAGCGTCGACGTCACGACGCGGGCCGTGAAGGTCGAGGCGTTGAAGGAGTGCTCGGCGTAGAGCACCAGCGAGACGCGGAACGCGTCGACGACGACCGGCTCCGGCACCTCGCCGAAGGTCGTCCAGAGGAAGTTCTCGGAGTAGTCGAGGTCGTCCCGCGGCTCGATCGGCTCGAGGCCGCGCAGGCGGCGCTGGGCGTAGGCGACGATCGCCGGCAGTGCCGCCCAGAGCCGCACGGAGCGCTCCAGAACGGCCTCGGGAGCGTCGGCGTCCGGATCCTCCTCGAGCGCGCCCAGGACGCTCACCGCCGTCCGCACGACGTCCATCGGGTGCGCCGACAGCGGCAGCAGGTCGATCACGGTGCGCACCTCGGGGGCCAGGGCGCGGTGGGCCCGCTCCACGGCGGCCAGCCCGGCCGTCTCCTCCGCAGTGGGGAGCTCGCCGTGCCAGAGCAGCCAGGCCACGTCCTCGAACGAGGTCCCCGCCGCGAGCTCCTGCACGGGGTAGCCGCGGTAGAGCAGCGAGTTCGACGCCGGGTCGACCTTCGAGACGGCCGTCGTGTCGACGACGACCCCCACGAGTCCCTTGCGGATGTCCTGATCGGTCGTGCTCATCCTTCGCTCCTTCGCGAGAGGCGGGCGGCGGCGCCGGGGAGCGCCGCCGGTTCGTGCGGGTCGGCGCGCTCAGGCGCCGTAGTGGTCGGCGAGCGAGAAGTCGAAGACGCCCTCGTCGAAGCGGCTGTACGAGGCGTAGTCGAGGAGCTCGTAGAGCTCGGCGCGCGTCTGCATGCCCGCGACCTCCGAGCGGAGCGAGCCCTCCGCCTTGAGGGCGTCGAGTGCCCGCATCGCGGCGCCCATCGCGATCCGGAGCAGCGAGACCGGGTGGATCACGACGTTCACGCCGACGTCGGCGAGCTGCTGCGCGGTGAACAGCTCGCTCTTGCCGAACTCGGTCATGTTGGCGAGGATCGGCACGTCGATCACGGCGCGCACGGCCTCGAACTCGGACAGGTCGCGCATCGCCTCGGGGAACACCGCGTCGGCTCCGGCGTCGACGAGGCGCTTGGCGCGGTCGATCGCGGCCGGCAGGCCGTCGAGGGCGCGGATGTCGGTGCGGGCCATGATCACCAGATCGGAGTCGCGGCGCGCGTCGACGGCCGCCGCGATCCTCCGCACCGAGGTCGCCTCGTCGACGACCGCCTTGCCGTCGAGGTGCCCGCAGCGCTTGGGGTTCACCTGGTCCTCGATGTGCAGCCCCGCGACTCCGGCGTCCTCGAGCATCTGCACCGTGCGCGCGACGTTCAGCGGCTCACCGAAGCCGGTGTCCGCGTCGACGAGGACCGGCAGGTCGGTCAGGCGCGCGATCTGCTGCGAGCGGCCGGCCACCTCGCTGAGCGTAGTGAGCCCGATGTCCGGCAGCCCCAGCTCGGCCGAGAGCACGGCGCCCGAGACGTAGATCCCGTCGAAGCCCTTCGCCTCGATGAGGCGCGCGGAGAGCGGAGTGAACGCGCCGGGCAGCTGCAGCAGCTCGCCCGAGGCGAGGCGCTCGCGGAAGAGGCGGCGCTTCTCGGCGGGAGTCCGGGTGGAGTGGAGCATCGGGCGTCCTTCCCAGGGCGGTGTCCGGGTCCGAGCGGACCCGCCTCGAATCTATACGCGCTCGGGGCTCGTGCACCCGTCTCGGAGGGAGGCGTCCCGTAGCCTGGAGCGGTCATGCTGCTTCTTCAGACCTCCACCCCGGACCCTGTCGCCGCCACCGTCTCCTTCTTCGAGTCCGAGCACTTCTGGAAGGTGGTCGCGATCCTCGGGATCGTGCTGGGCGCGCTGCTGGTGCGCGTCATCGCCCACTTCGTGATCGGCCGCGTCGTCGATCAGATCGTGTCGGGAGTGAAGCGCCGACAGCGCGTCGAGGACACCCAGTCGATCGCCGCGTCGCCGCTCGCGGCCGTGCGGGTGGTGCAGCGCACGCGCACGCTCGGGTCGATCCTCAACAACCTGAGCTCGATCCTGATCGTCGTCATCGCCCTGGTCATGATCGTGACGACGATCGACAAGGACCTCATCGGCTCCTTCGCCCTGCTGACGGCCGCCCTCGGCGCGGGCCTCGGCTTCGGCGCGCAGAACATCGTCAAGGACGTCCTGAACGGGCTGTTCATGGTCGCGGAGGACCAGCTCGGGGTCGGCGACGTCGTCGACACCGGGCAGGCGACGGGCGTGGTCGAGTCGGTCGGCGTCCGCGTGACGCAGATCCGCGACGTCAACGGCACCCTCTGGTTCGTCCGCAACGGCGAGATCGTCCGGGTCGGGAACATGTCGCAGGGCTGGTCGCGCGTCATCGTCGACCTGGCCGTGCCCTATGAGACGGACCTCGAGCAGGTGCAGTCCACGGTCCTCGCGACCGCGAACGAGCTGGCGGCGAGCAGCCGCTGGCGGGCCCGGATCATCGACAAGCCCGAGCTCTGGGGCCTGGAGTCCATCGCCGACGACGCCCTGGTCATCCGGGTCGTGGTCAAGACCCGCACCACCGCCAAGGACGACGTCGCCCGCGAGCTGCGCCTGCGCCTGAAGAAGTCGCTCGACGCGCTCGACGTGAAGCTCCCCTCGCTGGCCACCGTCGTCCTCGAGGGCTTCGAGGGGGCGACGAGCGTCGGAGGCGCCAAGCCGCCGCGGACCACGCCCTCCCCCACGATCAGCACCGAGCACGGCAAGCCCGTGCGGCTCCCCCGCGCGTTGCGGCGCGGGAGCGGGACG
Organism: Rathayibacter sp. AY1A2; assembly: GCF_002930935.1. Lineage (NCBI taxonomy): Bacteria > Bacillati > Actinomycetota > Actinomycetes > Micrococcales > Microbacteriaceae > Rathayibacter > Rathayibacter sp. AY1A2. The sequence continues at coordinate 57,408 of NZ_PSTP01000006.1, forward strand.
CCGCCCCAGGACGGCGGCGGTACCTCCGGCCCGACGGGAGCGCGCTCGTGAGCGGCCTGCAGATCGGCGGCACGCCTCCGCTGCGCAGCTTCTGGGAGCACATCGGCGGCCGGCCGACGTTCGAGCGCCTGGTCCGCCGCTTCTACGAGGGCGTCCGCGAGGACGAGGTCCTCTGGCCGATGTACCCCGAGCACGACCTCGAGGGCGCGATCCAGCGGCTGACCGGCTTCCTCGAGCAGTACTGGGGCGGCCCGGGCACCTACAGCGAGGAGCGCGGCCACCCGCGCCTGCGGATGCGGCACCAGCCGTTCCGGATCAACCCCGAGGCCCGCGACCACTGGCTCCAGCACATGCGGACGGCCGTCGACGATCTCGAGCTCGCTCCGGCCGACGACGCCCTGCTCTGGGACTACCTGGAGCGCGCCGCCCACGCGATGGTGAACACCTTCGAGGAGTAGCCGCTCAGCCCGGGGTGCGGACCAGCACGTGTCCGCGCCGTGAGGTGAGGCGGCGCCAGGCGCCGCTCTCGAGCAGGGCGACCGGGTCGTCGGCGCCGAGGAACCCGAGCGCGAAGAGGGCGAACGCCGCTCCCACCGGGACGTCCTCGAGGCCGTCGAGCGCGCGGCCCCAGACGCTCGACCGCACGCGGCCGACGATCTGCTCGCCCGTCTCGGAGCCGACGGCCCCCGCGATCTCGTCGATCCCCTCGCGCGCGACGCGCTCCAGGAAGCCCGGGTCCACGGGCTCGCGCCGGGTCCAGCCGCCGCGGGGCGGGGAGACGCCCGCCCAGGGCCCCGCCGTCGCGTCGTCGCCGTCGGGCAGGACGACCGGCTTGCCGTCCGCTCCGCCCGGCTCCCACTGCAGGCGGGCGAGGCGGTCCGACAGCGCACGGATCGGCACGACCCGGTCGAAGCCGGCGGGCTCGTCGAGCGCGAAGACGCGCAGGCCCAGCACGGTCGCGGAGCGGTCGAGCAGACCGCGGGGCTGGAGGATAGGCGTGTAGGCGGCCAGCACGTGGTCGTCGGCGAGGAGCCGGACCGCACCGTCCTCGACCCGGGCCGAACGGCCGAGGAAGACGCGCAGATCCGACAGGCTGGGCGGATCCGCCAGGGAGAAGGACGAACTCATCGCGTCTATAAACTTACCCGAGGCCGCTCGCCCGACCGCCCGACACCCCGGAGGTACCGTGCCCGATCCCCTGTCCTCGTTCCTCACCGCGCTCGACCTGACGGACACCGGCGCCCGCACCAGCGAGGACATCTCGACGGGTCCCTCGCAGTGGATGCCCGAGGGGCGGGTCTTCGGCGGCCAGGTCCTCGCGCAGTCGCTCATCGCGGCCGGTCGCACCGTCGAGGGGCGCTCCGTGCACTCGATGCACGGGTACTTCCTCCGCCCCGGGGACGTCTCCCTGCCGATCACGTTCTCGGTCGACCGGATCCACGACGGCCGCTCCTTCTGCACGCGGCGGACGCAGGCCTACCAGAACGGACGCCCCATCCTCTCGATGATCGCCTCGTTCCAGACCGAGGACGAGGGTCTCGACCACCAGGCGCCGATGCCGGAGGGGATCCCCGACCCGGAGTCGCTGCCGAGCACCGCTGAGATCCTCGCGGGGGTCGACCACCCGGTCGGCAGCTTCTGGGCCACGCAGCGCCCCTTCGACGTGCGGCACGTCGAGCAGCCGGTGTACCTCCGGGCCGACCCCGAGCGGGTCGCGCACCAGAGCGTGTGGATGCGCTCGCTCGGACCGCTGCCGGACGATCCGATGCTGCACCGCGCCGCCCTCGCCTACGCGAGCGACTACACGATCCTCGAATCCACGCTCCGCCGGCACGGTGCGGCGTGGACGACGCCGGGCCTGCGGATCGCGAGCCTCGACCACGCGATGTGGTGGCACCGCCCCGCGCGCGTGGACCAGTGGCTCCTCTACGTGCAGGAGGCGCCGAGCGCGTCCGGCGGACGCGGGCTCTCGCTCGGGCGCATCTACACGCAGGAGGGCGTGCTCGTGGCGAGCGTCGCCCAGGAGGGCATGGTCCGCGTCCCCCTGGGCTGAGCTCAGCCCCGCTTCGAGAAGGTGATGGGCTCCTCGACGTAGGGGCCCCACGCCTCGCGGAGCTCCTCCGGGATGCGCTGGGGCCTGCCCGTCGCGGCCGTGACCAGCACCAGAGTGGTGGCCGCCTTCGTGAAGAGCACCCGCGGGACGACGCCGGCGGGCGAGTAGAGCTCGTAGCAGACCTCGAGGCTCGCCCCGCCGATCCGCCCGATCCACAGCTCCACGTCGATCGGCGCGCGCATGTACGGGATCGGCGCGAGGTACTCGATCTCCTGCCGGGCGATGAGGCTGATCGACTCGGCGCCCGGCCGTGCGTCGAGCACCGCCGTCGCCATCCCGCCGGGCTGCGGCGAGTCCGGCTTCCAGAACGCCTGGATGCGCGCCTCCTCGAGCAGGCGCAGCATCTCGGCGTTGTTCACGTGCGCGTAGGCGTCGAAATCCGACCAGCGCAGCGGGATGGCGACGTGCAGGCGCATCAGTCGCGGGTGAGCTTGCGGTACGCGGAGCGGTGCGGCTTCGCCGCGTCCGGGCCGAGGCGCTCGATCTTGTTCTCCTCGTACGCCTCGAAGTTGCCCTCGAACCAGTACCAGTTGGCCGGATCCTCCTCGGTGCCCTCGTAGGCGAGGATGTGGGTCGCGATGCGGTCGAGGAACCACCGGTCGTGCGTGATCACCACGGCGCAGCCCGGGAACTCGAGGAGCGCGTTCTCGAGGCTGCCCAGGGTCTCGACGTCCAGGTCGTTGGTGGGCTCGTCGAGCAGGAGCAGGTTGCCGCCCTGCTTGAGCGTCAGCGCGAGGTTGAGGCGGTTCCGCTCGCCACCGGAGAGGACGCCGGCCTTCTTCTGCTGGTCCGGGCCCTTGAAGCCGAACTGCGAGACGTAGGCGCGGGAGGGGATCTCGGTCTTCCCGACGGTGATGTAGTCGTGCCCGTCGGAGACGACCTCCCACAGGTTCTTCTGCGGGTCGATGCCGCCGCGGCTCTGGTCGACGTAGGAGATGTCGACCGTCTCGCCGATCTTCAGGTCGCCCGAGTCGAGCGGCTCGAAGCCCACGATCGTCTTGAAGAGCGTTGTCTTGCCGACGCCGTTCGGGCCGATGACGCCGACGATGCCGTTGCGGGGCAGCGTGAAGCTGAGGTCGTCGATGAGGACGCGCTCGCCGAACTGCTTGTGCAGCTTCTTCGCGTCGATGACCTGGGAGCCCAGACGGGGGCCCACCGGGATGACGATCTCCTCGAAGTCGAGCACGCGCGTCTTCTCGGCCTCGGCCGCCATCTCCTCGTAGCGCGCCAGGCGCGCCTTCGACTTGGCCTGACGGCCCTTGGCGTTGCTGCGCACCCAGTCGAGCTCGGTGGTGAGCCGCTTGGCGAGCTTGGCGTCCTTCTTGCCCTGGACCTCCAGGCGGGCGCTCTTCTTCTCGAGGTACGTCGAGTAGTTGCCCTCGTAGGGGTAGAGGTGGCCGCGGTCGACCTCGGCGATCCACTCCGCGACGTTGTCGAGGAAGTACCGGTCGTGGGTGACGGCGAGCACGGCGCCGGGGTACTTCGAGAGGAACTGCTCGAGCCAGAGCACGCTCTCGGCGTCGAGGTGGTTGGTGGGCTCGTCGAGCAGCAGCAGGTCGGGCTTCTGCAGGAGGAGCTTGGTGAGCGCCACGCGGCGCTTCTCGCCACCCGAGAGGTTGGTGACGAGGGAGTCCCCCGGCGGGGTGCGCAGCGCGTCCATCGCCTGCTCCAGCTGCGAGTCCAGGTCCCAGGCGTCGGCGGCGTCGATCGCCTCCTGCAGGGTCCCCATCTCGGCGAGGAGACTGTCGAAGTCGGCGTCCGGGTCGGCCATCGCGAGGGAGATCTCGTTGAAGCGGTCGATCTTGCCCTTGATCTCGCCCACGCCCTCCTGGACGTTCTCGAGTACCGTCTTGGTCTCGTCGAGCTCGGGCTCCTGCATCAGGATGCCGACGGTGTAGCCCGGGCTGAGCCGCGCCTCGCCGTTGCTCGGCGTGTCCAGCCCCGCCATGATCTTCAGGATCGTCGACTTGCCGGCGCCGTTGGGCCCGACCACGCCGATCTTCGCTCCCGGCAGGAACGACATGGTGACGTCGTCCAGGATCAGCTTGTCGCCGACCGCCTTCCGCGCGCGCACCATCGAGTAGATGTATTCAGCCATGCCCAGTCCTCAAGTCCGTCGGTCTGCGCGGAGTCGGGTCGCCCGCCGGTCCCCTGCTCCGCGCGGAGGCGCTGACGGAGGCTCGGACCGGGGCGGGACGCCGGGCCCCGGCCGACGCGGAGCGCAGGCCGCGGGACCGTCCGCACCAGTCGAGGATAACGGGAACTCGCCGGTCCGCGTCGGAGGGAGCGCCTGAACGCGGACCGCCCTCCGCTCCGGCCGGGCCGGTGGGGAGGGCGGATCGCGTCAGCGGACGACGGTGCGGATCAGCTGCAGGGCGTCAGGCGCTCCACCGCCTCGGACAGCGTGTCCGTGCTGCCGAGCAGGATCACCTGCGTCGCCTTGGACGCGGTGATGTCGGCGAGGACCGCCCGGGGCACGCAGGTGGGCTGGACCGCGAAGAGCGGGCTCCGGGTGTAGCCCGCCGCCGTGGCTCCGGCCAGGGCGTCGGGGAACTTCTCACCGGTCGCGAGGTAGACGGTCGTCGCCGAGGTGAAGGCCGCCTTGTTCAGCTTCTCCGAGGTGTCGTACCGGTCGGTCCCGCCGATGCGGGTGATCATCGGGCCCGTGATCGAGCGCTCGATGCCGGCGCTGACCGAGAGCGTCGAGCCCGCGATCGTCAAGCTACTGACCTTGAGGCCGCTGATGATCTGCTGGGTGAGGGGGTCCACCGTGGAGCCGGTTCCATTGGTCAGCACCACCGGAGCGCGATTCGCGCCGGCTGCGGCGCTGGCGCTCAGGGCGTCGGGGAACTTCTCGCCCGTGGCCAGCCAGGCCATCGGGGAGCCGCCCCTGAAGGCGTCCTGGAGGATCAGCTTCGAGGTGTCGTAGCGGTCGACTCCGCCGATGCGCGTGGTCTTCCCCTTCGGCGCATACGCGGCCAGGTCGTTGTAGACCTGGCTGCCGACGCTGAGCTCGGAGCCGACGACGACGATCTTCGCGGGCTTGAGACGCGTCAGCTCGGTGCGGACGACCTGGCTCATCGAGTCGCGGTCGACCAGGAGCAGCGGCCCGCCCGCCTTGGCCGCGGCGGGTCCGGCGCTGAGCGCGTCCGGGAAGTTCTGCCCGGTGGCGACGTAGACGACGGGGACGTTCGCCGGGAAGGTGCGCTTGGACACCTCGACCGCGGTGCCCTGACGGTCGGTGCCCGAGATGCGCGAGACGACCGGCGAGCCGGCGGGCGGGGCGGTCGGCGTTGCGGTCGGCGTGGGCGTGACCGGAGGAGTGGTCGGGGTCGGCGTGACCGGCGGGGTGGTCGCGGTGGCCGTCGGGGTCGGCGTGACCGGCGGGGTGGTCGCGGTGGCCGTCGGGGTCGGCGTGACCGGCGGGGTGGTGGCTCCGCTTCCCGTGACGCGGACTGCGGCGTCCGACGTGATGGTCGCTCCGCGGGGCTGCTCCACCCTGCCGTTGCTGATGCCGGTGACCTGGAGCAGGCTGCTCACGCGGTCCTTGTAGGCGTCGTAGGCGCTGGACGGGATCGTCACGGTGACCTTGGACTGATCGTTGTCCGCGACCACCTGGGCGGGGATCCGCTCGGTCCTGCTGGGACCGACGTAGGCGGCGAGCCCCTGGAGGTCGTAGAAGCCGTCCCGGTTGGACTCGAGGACGACGGTGTCGCCACCCTTGACGTCCAGAGCCGTGTCGACCTTCTCGTACGCGAAGTACGCGGCGCTCCGCTGGAGCGTCTGTGCGCTGCTGCTGAGGTCGACCCCGCCGACACCGCCGGCGCCGGAGGCTCCGGCGACGGAGAGGGTGGCCGACGTGGTCAGCTCGAAGCCGCTGTCGACCGGCTGGCCGATCGGACTCTGGTTCTCCTCCAGCGGTTGCTTCTGCGCCGTGATCTGGAGGGCGACAGTCCCACCGCCGAACGAGGAGAGGGGCTGCTTCAGGTCGATGCGGAAGGTGCGATCCCCGGCGTCGAGGTCCACCGCCCCTGTGAGGGCGTAGTCGCCGATCACCCAGTTGTACGTCGTGAACGCTGGGTACCTCCCCGTCGGCCGGGCGGAGTCGGACAGCGTGACGTCGAGCCCGGTGACGTCTCCCGCGACGGGAGCGGTCTGAGCGGCCGAGAACGTCTCGGTGGTCGACCAGTTGTAGGGGGTGACCTTCGTCAGCAGACGCTTCTCCGCTGCGGCAGCCGCTCCGGCTCCTGTCGTCACTCCGAGGACGACGGCTGCCGTGCTCGCGACCGCGATGGCGGTGCGCCTCCACCTCGCTCGCGTCGTCGTCTGCGGTCGGGATGTGGTCATGGCGAGTTCCCCCTCGTCGTGGTCCTCGTGCCGAGCACTCCCGTCGGCACGTCCGTCGCGGTGCCCGCGCTGGGGCACACGTGTCGGTCCGGGCAGCCTAACCGTGCGGAGCGGCGTCCCGGGGAGGGGAGGGCGCCGCCGGCCACCGGGATCGCCGACCTGTCCGCTCGCACGAGGCGGTGCTCACGCTCGGATCCGTACCGGTCGGAGTGGTCCTGCAGGAGCGATGGGCGAACACCGGGCTCTCTCGGACTCGACGGGCGAGGGGCCTTGTCGAGGATCCTTTCGTCCTTTCCGACCCCGACCGGGGCGCGAGGCGGAGCGGTTCCCGGTCGAGGCCGGCGCGTCAGCCCTGGATCGGGACGGTCCGGCCGACCAGGCAGGCGCCGGTCGCGATCGGAGCCGCGATCACCGCCCGCACCCCGCCGCTCTTCAGGCCGTACTGGCCGATGAGGCACGACTCCCCGAGCTTGACGGAGACCTGCACCGAGTCCGCGTCGAGTCCGACCGAGGTCTCGTCCGCTGTCAGCTGCATCGACTCGCGGGAGAACCCCGCCGCGACGAGCGCGTCGACCACGCTGGAGCCGCTCACCTCCGGATCGGGCTCGGCCGCCGCGCGAAGGGTCTGCTCGAACACGGGGAGGTTCTGCTCCGTCGTCCCGCCCGGCACGAAGGCGACGGGTGCGGCGGACTCCGCCGGTGCCGGCGCCTCGGCCGCGGAGGAGGACACCACGGGGTCCGGCGCCGACGGCGACGTGCAACCGGAGAGGCAGACGGCGAGACCGCCGAGCACGAGCGCGATGCGGGCCGCTCGGTTCCGTGTCACGCCCGGCTCCTCCCGACCGGGACGGCTCTCGCTCCGGTCCCCCGGATCAGAACGGGGTCTCCCCGGATCCTACCGAGAGACCGGGAGCGCCTCCGCCGACGCCCGCCGCCACCGGCGGCTCGGGCACGGCATCACCGCGGTCATGGCCCGACGCGCCCCAGTCACCCGCCGCGGCGCCCTCGCGCGGCGCCTCCTCGCTCCACGCGGGCTCGGCGGCAGGGGCGGGAGCAGAGGCGCGCCCGACGGTCTTCGTGAAGCTGCTGGTCCCCCAGGCGAGGTCGTGCCCGATGCCCTCGGCCGTGAGGACCACATCGGTACCGGCCTTGCCTCCCGCCTCCCAGGCCCTCACCCCGAGCCGCCCGGTGACGAGGATCCGGTCGCCGCGCGACAGGGAGGACAGCGCGTTGCCGGCCAGGCCGTTGAACGCGGTGACGGTGTACCAGTTCGTCGAGACGTCGACCCAGCGCTGCTCCGAGCGGTCGTAGCGCCGCTGCGTCGAGGCGAGCCGGAAGCTGGTCATCGCGGTGCCGCTGGAGGTGTCGATGCTCCGGGGCTCGGTGCCGATGGTCCCGATGACGGTCAGCGTGTCGGTCATGGTCGTGTCCTCTCTACTCCTGCCCCGCCACGGCTGCGACGGGCACGGCGCCCGGGCGGAGGGGGCTGGTACCGCTCGGGCGCCGCAGGGCCAGTGTCGCGACGAAGGGCCCGCCTCCGAGGTGGAGGCGGGCCCTTCTGGGGAGAGGACGAGCGGATCGTCCCCTGTGGAGGAGCGTTACGACGCGGTGATGTACCTCGAGTAGGACTTGCGGATCTTGTTCACCTTGGGCAGTGCGACCGCCATGCAGTAGCCCTGGCCCGGGTTCTTCGCGAAGAAGTCCTGGTGGTAGTCCTCGGCGGGGTAGTAGACGCCCAGCGGCGAGATCTCGGTGACGATCGGGCCGTCCCACCACTCGGACGCACGGTCGCGCGCGGTCTCGAACAGCTCCTTCTCCTCGTCGGAGGAGTAGAACATCGCCGAGCGGTACTGCGTGCCGACGTCGTTGCCCTGGCGGTTCAGCTGTCGCGGGTCGTGCAGGGTGAAGAAGACGTCGAGGACGACCTGCTCGGGGATGACCTCGGGGTCGAAGGTGACGGCGACGGCCTCGGCGTGGCCGGTGCGCCCGGAGCAGACGTCCTCGTAGTCGGGCTCGGTCGTGCGGCCGCCGGTGTAGCCGGAGACGACGTCGGTCACGCCGTCGAGGACGCGGTAGACGGCGTCCAGACACCAGAAGCATCCTCCGGCGAGTACGAATGTGCGCATTGCGTGTGACTCACTTCCTGTCGCGTCGACGCGTCCGGGGTGCCGGAGGCGTCAGTCGGTCCAACACGCTCACCGCCCCCTGCATTCCGCGGATCCGCCCCCTGCAATAGAGTCGCGGCGTGAGCTACGACGCCGCCCCCGCCCGCTACGACCGCATGGACTACCGACGCACCGGACGGAGCGGCCTGCTGCTGCCCGCCCTGTCGCTGGGCCTCTGGCACAACTTCGGATCCGACCGCTCCCTCGACACGCAGCGCGCGATCCTCCGCCGCGCGTTCGACCTGGGCGTCACCCACTTCGACCTCGCGAACAACTACGGACCGCCCTACGGCGCCGCCGAGACGGCCTTCGGCCGCATCCTCGCGGAGGACCTCCGCCCGTACCGCGACGAGATCGTCATCTCGTCCAAGGCCGGATACGACATGTGGCCCGGCCCGTACGGGGACGGCGGCTCGCGCAAGTACCTGCTCTCCTCGCTCGACCAGAGCCTGCAGCGGATCGGCGTCGACTACGTGGACGTCTTCTACTCGCACCGGCCGGACCCGGAGACTCCGATCGAGGAGACCATGGGCGCTCTCGTCTCGGCGGTGGAGTCGGGCAAGGCGCTCTACGCCGGCATCTCGAACTACTCGCCCGAGCAGACCCGGGCCGCGCAGGCGGCACTGGCGGGCAGCGGAGTGCCGCTCCTCCTGCACCAGCCCCGCTACTCGCTCTTCGACCGCGGACCCGAGGACGGCCTCTTCCCCGTGCTCGACGAGCTCGGCACCGGCTGCATCGTCTTCTCGCCGCTGGCGCAGGGGCTCCTGACGGACCGCTACCTCGACGGCACCGTGCCGGAGGGGTCCCGTGCGGCGACGTCGCGCTTCCTCTCCTCCGACCGGATCGACGAGGCGTACCTGACGCGCGCCCGCGGCCTGAACGCGATCGCGCAGCAGCGCGGCCAGTCGCTGGCCCAGCTCGCCCTGAGCTGGGTGCTCCGGGTGCCCACCGTCACGAGCGCCATCATCGGAGCGTCGAGCGTCGCGCAGCTCGAGCAGAACGTCGCCGCGCTGGACGCCGGCCCCCTCTCGCAGGAGGAGATCGACGCGATCGAGGAGTTCGCGGTGCACGGCACGACCCTTCGCTGACGCCCCGGCGGGGATGTCGGTGGTCGGCCGTAGTCTGCGACAGCACTCGGCCGGTGGGTGCTGCGAGACTCGAGCAGGAGGAACCGATGTCCCTGTCCACGCTGCACGCCACCCGCACCCCGCCGACGCTCACCCGGGTCAACGCCCGGCTGTGGCGCGTGAGCACCGGCTCGGGTGCCGTCGTCGGCCACATCGAGCTGGTCGAGGATCCGCTCGGCGAGCGGTACCGCGCCCGGCTGCTGCGGGCGGGCATGCCCGCCGGCGCTGAGCTCGGCGAGTTCTGGAGCGTCGACGACGCGATCGAGGTCTTCCGCGTCGCCTGACGCGCCGATCCGCCCGGTCGGCGGCGTGCCGACCGGGCCACGGCGACCGCCACGGATAGCGTTCGCCCCATGCAGTGGTGGAACGAGTTCATGTCCTGGATCCGCACGAGCGACGGACACCAGGCGGTCTTCACGGCCGCTGTGGTCCTGCTGGCCGTGGTGGTCGGAGCGATCGTGATCGCCTCCGTCTTCCGAGCGTCCATCGCGCGCCTCATCCGTCAGCAGGATCACGAGCGGAAGAACGCGGTCATCGCGACGCTCGTCGACGCCGCGGTCGACGCCTCGGCCTGGAACGTCCTCAGCAGCCCGGAGCGCGTCCTCAGCGACCGCGCTTCCGCGCAGGCCGAGACGCACCTGCGCCTCCTGCCCGTCAAGGGCTCCGGAGTCGCGGCCAACTGGGCCGCTCACGAGCTCGCCGAGCTGAAGCACACGTCGAGCACCGGCGGCTACCAGACGCAGGCGAGCGTGGGCGAGTTCCGCGACCGCCTCGTGCAGTGGCGGGACAAGCCCGGGCGCGCCCGGAAGGCCTTCCTCGCCGACCTCGAGCGCTGGCGCTTCTCGGAGACGGGTCGAGACCGCTCCGCCGAGTCCGCTCCGTCGTCCGATCGGGCCGCGAGCACCGCCGAGGCCGCTCCCCAGCGCACCGCTCCCCCGGCCGCCGCACCGACCGCCGTCGCACCGGTCGTCGTCGGCGCGGGCTCCGCCTCCGGCTCTGCAGCCCCGCAGACGCCCACGATCGTCCTCCCCGCGTCGGCCGGGGACGCCTCGCAGGAGGAGACCCGCCGCCTGCTCGCCGACGTCGACCGCCTGGAGGTGCCGTCGCGCGAGCGTCCCGTGGAGGAGCTGCCGCCCGTCGACCCGCAGCGCTCGGCTCCTGCCGCCCAGCCGCAGCCGGACGCGGAGCACGACGCGACGCCGTCGGCTCCGGCCGACGGAGACGGCGACGGCGTGCCGGCCGACGACGAGGCGGTCGTCCGGGCGGACGAGGCCCGGTTCGAGCGGTCCGCCTCGGACGACGACCGAGGCCAGGAGCGCAGCTCGGTCTGAGTGCTCCCGACCACGAGAAGAAGGCCCCGATCGCGAGTGCGATCGGGGCCTTCTCCGTGGTGCGGGCGGTGCATGTACTGACTAGCTGTGTGCATCACGTGCACGGGCGACTCGGCCGACCAGTACGGCGAGGGGCGCCGCGACGATCGTCCACGCGACGGCGATTCCACCGAGGATGGCGAGGAGCAGCATGGTCGTACCTCCGTTCGTTACGTCGTTGTAATTCCGGACACCCCAAGACTAGGTGCCTGAATGACACTCAAACGACTTCGGGTGGGAAACACGCCGGTGTTGCCTCCGATTTGCCGGTGTGTTACTGGTGGAGCGACCGCGAGTCCTCGTCCGAGGGTCACCGGAGCGGAGGAAAACCCCGTGGGTGCCGGGCGTCACTCCTCGGAGGAGCGCAGCGCCGCCCGAGGAGAGGCCGCGACGCGGTCGAAGGACGGGCGCGAGACGTCGACGCTGATCCACACGCCACCGGGACAAGACTAGGGACGGCGACCGGCGCGCTCCCGATCCGATGGTGCCCCCGGCAGGAATCGAACCTGCGACCAAGAGATTAGAAGGCTCCTGCTCTATCCGCTGAGCTACGGGGGCGGACTGCGACCACGATACCGAAGCGCAGAGGCCGCGCCCGCCGGGGCCTAGGCGCCCCGGACGAGTCCCAGCACTCCCACGACCAGGGAGACCACGGCGAGGGCGAGCGACACGCCGATGAGCACCGTGTGCACGCGGAGGAAGGTCGTCGCGCGGCCGTCCGCGTCGCGCGCCCGCGGGTCCTTGCGGACGCGGCGGAGGAAGGGCGGCCAGACGGTCGCGTTCCACACGGCGTTGACGATCAGGAGGCAGCAGGCGAGCGTGATCACGAGAGTCCAGTGTAGGAGGAGCGGGACGGCCGGACCGGGTGTCGGCGGCCGCCGATAGACTGCCCCGCATGAGTAGCGCCCCCGACCGTCTTGTCTGGATCGACTGCGAGATGACGGGGCTCGACCTCTCCGTCGACGAGCTCGTCGAGATCGCCGTCGTCGTCACCGACTTCGAGCTGAACCCGCTCGACGAGGGGCTCTCCCTCGTCATCCGGCCCGACGCGACCGCGCTCGAGAACATGGGCGACTTCGTCCGGTCGATGCACGAGACCTCCGGGCTGCTGGTCGAGATCCCCTCCGGCGTCAGCGTCGCGGAGGCCGAGTACGAGGTGCTGGAGTACGTGCTGAAGCACGTCCCGGCGGAGCAACAGGCCCCCCTCGCCGGCAACTCGATCGGCACCGACCGCGCCTTCCTCGCGAAGTTCATGCCGCGCCTCGACGGCCACCTGCATTACCGCAACGTCGATGTCAGCACGATCAAGGAGCTGGCACGGCGCTGGTTCCCGCGCATCTACTTCAACGCGCCCAAGAAGCACGGCGGACACCGCGCTCTCGCCGACATCCTCGAGAGCATCCGCGAGCTGCAGTACTACCGCCGTGCCGTGTTCGTGGAGCAGCCGGGGCCGAGCACCGCCGAGGTGCAGGCCGTGTCGGCCGCCGTCGTGGACGAGTTCGCCTCGCGGATGTAGTACTCTCGTACAGTTGCTTCGGCGGGTCACCCCGCCGGAACACGCTCCTGGTGGGTATAGCTCAGTTGGCAGAGCGCCTGGTTGTGGTCTAGGAGGTCGCGGGTTCGAGCCCCGTTACTCACCCCAGTGGCTGTGCATGCAGCGGAAGAGGCCCGGAGTTCCGACTCCGGGCCTCTTCGCACATCCGGCGACCGGCAGCGATCGCCGACGCAGAGAGGTCCCGGATGCTCGAGCTCGACGAGGACGCCTTCGAAGCCCTGGTGATCTCCGAGCTCGACGCGCTCCCGGACGACATGGTCGACGGGCTCGACAACGTCGTCTTCGTCGTGGAGGACCGGCCCGAGGACGGGACCCTGGATCTGCTCGGCTACTACGACGGCGTCGCCCTCACCGAGCGCGAGCGCTACGGCTTCGGCGAGATGCCCGACCGCATCGTGCTGTTCCGCGAGCCGCACCTCGCCGCGTGCGACGATCTGGACGCGCTGCGCGACGAGATCCACGTCACCCTCGTCCACGAGATCGCGCACTTCTACGGCATCGACGACGACCGGCTGCACGAGCTCGGCTGGGCCTGATCGCCGCCGAGGGAGAGCCCCCCACCGGCATCCGCGCGTCGCCCCGCTCGGAGGGGACTTCTCAGCCGCGCACCGCTCCCCCGCCGCCCGTGTCCAGCACGAGGTCGGCGTTCTCCCGGGGCCGCTCCCGAGCGCAGTAGGAGCGGAAGTCGCGGTCCCAGGCGTCCCAGTGCGGAGCGAAGAGCTCGCCGTCGCGCTCGAGCGCGCGCACGCGCCGCACCTCGTCGTCGGCCTCGAGCCAGACCACCAGATCGGCGTGGCGGCGCGCGGCGGCGCCGGCCGATCCGCAGCCCTCGAGCACGAGAAGCGGCTCGCGGACAACGCGGCGCCCGGCCGTCGTCCCCGCGGCCCAGTTCCAGGGCCGCCAGTGCGCCGCGAGGCCGAGGCCGTGGGGGCGGACGAGCGTCGCGGCCGTCTCCCGCGACGCCCGGTCCAGGCCCGTCCAGCCGGGGTAGAGGTCGTCCATCCGCACGAGCGCGACCGACGATGCCGCCGGCGCGAGACGGAGCTGCTCGACCAGCGCGCGCGCGAACGTCGACTTGCCGGAGCCGCTCGGTCCGTCCAGCAGCACCGTCCGACGACGCCGCGCGATCACGGAGCGGGCGAGGTCTTCCGCCGTCCGATCCGTCAGCGGCAGGATCCGCTCAGCCATGCAGGACGAAGCTCCAGGAGCCGGTGACGACGGCGGCGGTCACGGCGACGGCAGCGATCAGCACTCCGCCCGCGAGCAGCAGGAGGTCGCCGGCTCCGAGGCGCGACTGCCGCGCCCAGGTGCGCGGGACGCCGGAGCCGAAGCCCTTCGCCTCCATCGCCGTCGCGAGCCTGCTCCCCCGCCGGATGGCCAGCACGAGCAGCGAGAACGTGCGGGCCGCGAGGCTGCGGAGCGCCTCGACGGGCCCGCGGCCGTCGGCGACCCCGCGGGCCCGGCGGGCCATCGACAGGGTGCGCCAGTCGTCGATGAGCAGACCGACGAGCCGCATGCCGGCGAGAGCGCCGAGAACGAAGCGCGAGGGCAGGCGCAGGATCTGCGCGAGGCCGTCCGCCAGGTCGGTCGGGTCGGTGGTGGCGATGAGGACCACGCTCGGCAGTCCGATCGCCAGGACGCGCAGCGCGATGGCCAGCCCGAGGGCGAGGGATCCCTCCGTGACCGAGACGATGAGGAACTCCGCGTAGACGGCGCCGCTGTCGCGCCCGTAGAGGACAGTCGAGAGGCCCGCGAGCGGAGCCGCGATCCAGACGGGAGCCGTCCGCCGCACGAGCTCTCCCGCCCGGAGCCCCGCGAAGGGCAGAACCAGCAGCTCGAGCGCCAGCGCCGTCGCCGCGGAGACCGCATCGACCGTGAGGAGGAGCGCGAACGCGATGACCAGGCTGGCGAGGAGCTTGGCGACCGGGTTGGCCCGGGCGATCCGGCTGCGCGCGGGAACGGAGTCGAGGAGCGTCATCCCGACACCGCCTCGCGGGCGCCGAGGGTGACGACCGAGTCGGCGAGGGCGGCGACCAGCGCCTCGTCATGGGTGACGGCGAGCACCGCCGTGCCCGCGTCGCGCTGCTCGGCGAGGAGGTCGACGAGCACCTCCCAGGTCAGGCGGTCCTGCCCGAACGTCGGCTCGTCGAGGACGAGCACGGACGGCGACCGGGTGAGGGCGGACGCGACGGCCAGGCGCCGCTTCTCGCCTCCGGAGAGGGTGAACGGATTGGCGTCGGCGAGGTGCGCGAGGCCGAGGCGCTCCAGGAGCTCCTCCGCCCGATGCCGCTCCGCCTCGTCGCGGGCGCCCAGCGCGAGCTCGGCGCGCACGCGAGCGGTGAGGAACTGGTGCTCCGGCTCCTGGAACACCATCGCGATCCGTCCGGCGAGCTGAGCCGAGGTCCAGCGGATCGGCTCGGGGCCCGCACCGGCGCGGAGCGACTCGGAGGCGGTCACTCGCCCCGCGACCGGCGGCAGGAGACCGGCCAGCGTGAGCGCGAGGGTCGATTTCCCTGCGCCGTTGGGTCCCAGCACGGCCGTGGCCCGCGCGGAGTCGACGGCGAGCTCGAGCCCCGAGGCCACGATGGTCGAGCGGCGGCGCCCGAGGACGGGCCGGCCGATGGCGAGGTCGTGCGCGCTCAGGGCGGCGGGCGAGGGCAACACGCTCGCCCCGCGCCTGGCGGGGGTGTCACCGGGCAGCCAGACGCCGGAGGCGCGGAGCACGTCGTGCGTTCGATCGAGGACCTCGACCGGAGCGCCGTCGGCGACGACCGCGCCGTCCCGCCCGAGCACCACGACCCGGTCGACGAGGCCGACCCACACGTCGACCCGGTGCTCGACGACGATCAGCGTCGCCCCCGTGCGGTCGGCCGTGCGCTCCACCGCCGCCCGCACCTCGCGTACACCGTCCGGATCGAGGTTGGCGGTGGGCTCGTCGAGGAGCAGGAGCCGCGGACGCATGGCGAGCACACCCGCCAGGGCGAGCCTCTGCTTCTGCCCGCCCGAGAGCGCCGAGGTGGAGTGGTCCAACGGCACGTCGAGCCCGACGTCGCCGAGTGCCTCCCGCACCCGCGCGGGGATCTCCTCGCGCGGCACGCCGAGGTTCTCGCAGGCGAACGCGACGTCGTCGCCGACCCGCGCCAGGACCGCCTGAGTGTCCGGATCCTGCAGCACGAGCCCCGCGACACCGCGCCGGGTGAGCGGCGCGGCTCCGTCGATCTCGAGCTCGCCCGCCGCGGAGCCGTCCTCCTCCCCGCCGAGGACGCCGGCCAGGGCGTGCAGCAGCGTGCTCTTTCCCGCGCCGGAGGGGCCGAGGAGCAGCACGCGCTCCCCCGGCTCCAGCGCGAGATCGAGGCCGGAGAGGGCGTCGCGGGAGCGTCCCGCGTGCCGCCAGCTCCAGCCCCGCGCCCGGACGTAAGCGCCGCTCATCGAGCGCCCGCGCCGGCTCCCTCGACCGTCCGGCCCTCGCGCCCGGAGGCGAAGCGGTCCAGCGCTCCCGAGGCCGCGAGCCCCCGCACCGCGAAGCAGGACAGCAGCCCGGCCAGGAGCGCGCCCGAGACGATCGAGGAGGCGACGTAGACGGTCTTGAAGAGCGCGTCGTTGACGGCGTAGTACGACAGCAGGTCGTTGATCGCGAGGGCGAGCCCCGCACCGGCACCGGCCAGCATCGCGACGAGCGGACGGCCGCTGCGGTAGAGGAAGAGCGCCAGGACGATCTCCGCGCCGAGTCCCTGCACGAGTCCGGAGATCAGCACGGTGAAGCCCCACTGGGTGCCGATCAGAGCCGACACGGCCGCGGCGACCAGCTCGGTGTAGAGCGCGGCTCCGGGCTTGCGGATGATCAGGCCGCCGAGGACGCCGGCGAAGAGCCAGCCGCCGCCGAGGAGCCCGCCGAGCCCGGGCAGGAACTCGAAGGCGAGGCCGAGGACGTTCGTCGCCAGGCCCCAGGCCCAGAAGACGATCCCGCTCGCGACGGCGACGACGCTCGCCACCACGATGTCGACGACCCGCCAGCGCAGATCGCGCCGGGCCGGGGCGGAGGAGGTGAGGTTCTGCGCGTTCGTGTTCTGCGCGTTCGTGTTCTGCGCGTTCGTGTTCTGCGCGTTCGTGTTCTGCGCGTTCGTGTTCTGCACTGACGTGCCCTTTCGTGGAAGCGAATGGAGGGCACGGGTTGGTAAGAGGAGATCGAAACGTTCCTTCGCTGGCATGACCCAGATCAGGTTCGACGGTCGAAGGCTGCTGCCTTCCTCTCAGCCCGGTGCACCGGACTCCCGTGTTCGTCGGCAATCATAGACGTCATGTCGTGGTCGGTGGTCGTCGTCCTGGCCGTGCTGCTGATCGTCCTGCTGCAGGCCCTGCTCTGGCAGCGCCGTGCGCGGATCCGCCGCGAGCTGCTCAGCTACGGCACGCGGGTGCCGGCGCGCGTCGTCGGGCCGGATCCGGCACGCGGCGATCGCGATTCGGCACGGGATCTGGGCAGGCTCCTGGTCGTCTACCGGACCGCCGAGGGTGTGGAGAAGCGCGCGCAGAAATACCCGCTGAAGCGGGGGGACGCGTGGATGGCCGGTGAGCCCGCCGCGGTGATCTACGACCCCCGCCGGCCGGACGACGCCGAGCGTCTGATCGTCGGCTTCGGCCGGACGAAGAAGAAGTGGTACCCCGCGCGCCAGCAGCGCGCCAGCTGACGCGGGGCCGCTCCGGCTACTTCTTGAGGGCGCGGATGATGCGCGCGAGGGCCTTGCCGGTCACCCACACGAAGGGGATGCCGACGGCGAGGACCGAGATCACGTTCGGCTGGAACCGCAGGCCGAGGTCGTCCTTGATGTAGGCGCCGATCGGGATGACCGTGGCGCCGCCGCCTCCGCCGCCGCCCTCCTGGCCGTCCTCGGAGCCGCTGCCTCCGCCGAAACCGAACCAGCGGAGGGCGACGGGGACGAGCGAGACGCCGTCGACGGTGACGGGCTCGCCGTAGATCGTCGCGGTACCCGCGGTGGTGACGGTGTCGGCCAGGGAGACTGCGATGTTGGGCATGGTCCGACGGTACTCCGCGGCTCTCCGCGGCGACAAGCGGCCCGCCGGGGCGCACAGGACTCGTCCATGGACCTCCGGGGACCTGCTGCCATGATCGACGGATGTCCGCCCGCACCCGCCGCCGCCGCCCCGTGCGCTCGGCCGCGGTGGCGGTCGCGAGCCTCGTGCTCGCCGCCTTCCTCGCCTTCCACCGCGCGCTGCCCGATCCGATCGGCTGGCTGTCGGTCCTCGAGGTCGGGATCCCGTGGACGGGGCTCGTCGTGTTGCTCCTCATCGCGGCCGCGGCGGCCCTCCGGTCGCGCCGGACGGCAGCCGCGGTCACCGTGCTGGCGATGGTCTACGGCGTGCTGGTGCTGCCGGTCGCGCTTCCGGCGCCGGCCGTGCGCTCCGGCTCGTTCACCGTCGTCAGCCAGAACATCGAGACGAGCAGCGACGCCGGTGGGCTGGCCGCCTCGCTCGCCGCCCGCGGCCCCGACGTGATCGCGCTGCAGGAGCTCGACGGAGACGCCGTGGACGCGGTCGACGCCGAGCTGGCCGACGAGTACCCGTACTCGTCCGTCTCGAGCACCGTCGGCGTCTGGAGCCGGACCGAGCTGACCGACGAGGAGCCGCTCGACCTCGGTCTCGGCTGGGAGCGCGCGCTCGCCGTCGACGTCGACACGCCGGTCGGCAGCGCGCGCCTGTTCGTGGTGCACCTGGCCTCGTTCCGGCCGGGCGACCACGAGGAGCGGGACACCATGCTCTCGAACCTCGCCACCGCTCTTCGAGACGACGCGTCGGAGCGGACACTGGTCATCGGCGATTTCAACACGCCGACGGACGACCACCTGTTCGCGCCGGTGCTGGCGGAGGCGGGTCTCGTCCGCACGGGCGGAGTCGGCTTCCCGGCGACCTGGCCGTCCCTGCTGCCGCTCGTCTCGCTCGACCACGCGCTCGCCGACGGCGTCACCGCCGCGACCGTCGCGGTCCTGCCGCCGAACGGCTCCGACCACCGCCCGATCAGTCTGACGATCGGTTCCGCGTAGCGAGCGTGTCGCTGAGGTCGATCCCCTTGGCCGACTCGGGAGCCGACCGGGACAGGAGCGAGGCGGGACGCACGGCCCCGGAGCCGAAGCGGGCGGCCACGCCGTCGACCGCGAGCTCCGCGTCGCGCCAGTCGTCGGAGTCGCTCCACAGGGAGAACGCGACGTCGTCGCCCTCGACCAGCTGCTCGCCGCGCACGCCGATCAGCCGCACGGGCCGCCGCATCGGGTTGGCCGCCTCGAGGAGCGCGGAGGAGGCCTCGTAGAGGACCCGGGCCACGTCCGTCGCCTCGACGAGCGTGCGGGAGCGGGTAAGGGTGCTGAAGTCGCCGAAGCGCACCTTCACCGCGACGGTGCGGCAGCGCACTCCCGAGCGGCGCATCCGCACGGCGACCTTGTCGCAGAGCCGCAGCAGCTCACGACGGACGAGCTCGGGGTCGGCCACGTCGTCGGCGAACGTGATCTCGTGTCCGGCGCTCTTCTCGATCTGGCGGGTGTCGACCGGCCGCGGATCCACCCCGTTCGCCAGGGCGTGCAGGCGCCTCCCGGTCGCCTCGCCGAGGGCGGACACCAGCGACGGCAGCGGGGTGGTCGCGACGTCGGCGACGGTGCGCAGACCGCGGCGGACGAGCGCCTCCTCCGTGCTCGCGCCGACTCCCCACAGCGCGCTCACGGGCAGCGGATCGAGGAACTCGCGGACGCCGTCGGCGGGGACGACCAGCAGACCGTCGGGCTTGGAGCGGCCGGAGGCGAGCTTGGCGACGAACTTGGTGCTGGCGATCCCGACCGAGCAGGTCAGCCCGAGCTCGGCGTGCACCCGGCGGCGGATCTCGGTGCCGATCGCGAACGGCGAGCCCGAGATGCGGCGGGCACCCGCGACGTCGAGGAACGCCTCGTCGATGCTCAGGCGCTCGACCAGCGGCGTGAAGGAGTCGAAGATCGCCATGACGCGGCGAGAGGCCTCGCGGTAGCGCTCCATGTGCGGCTCGAGGACCACGGCCTGCGGGCAGCGGCGGAGGGCGACCGCCATGGGCATCGCCGAGTTGACGCCGTAGCGGCGCGCCTCGTAGGTCGCCGCTGTGACGACGGAGCGCGCTCCGTGGTGCCCCACGATGACCGGCCTCCCGCGCAGATCCGGCCGGTCGAGCAGCTCGACGGAGGCGAAGAACGCGTCCATGTCGATGTGCATGATGCTCGCGCGCGGGTCGTCGAAGGGCTCGGTCGTGACCTGCCGCCCCGTGCCGTCCTGCTTGCTCATGCGGTGCCGTCCTGCTCGCTCACGCCGCGCCGTCCTGCCTGCTCACGCCGCTCCGTCCTGCTCGCCCACGCCTCGGGACATGCTCCCACGCACCACCGACATCGGCCGCTCGACAGCCGCGCCCGGGAATGAGCGCCGACCACTCGCGGTTGACCCGAGCACCACGACGCTCCGGAGAGACCATGACGCACGAGCAGCCCGACTCCCCCACCGCCACCGAGACCGGCCCCGGCGCCGAGATGAGCCGCTGGCTCGATCTGCAGGACCGCGCCCACCGCGCCTTCGAGCTCCGGCTGAGCGCCGTCGAGGACTGGTCGGCCCCCACGCCCGACACCGAGTGGGACACGCGCGCTCTGGTGCTGCACGTCGTCCGCGAGCAGCAGCGCGCGCACACGCTCCTCTCGGGCGGCGACGAGTCGGCGCTGCGACTCGAGTCCGTCGCCACCGATCTGAGGAGCGAGTGGCGCCGCGTGACCGACCGCCGGCGCGTCGCTGTCCGCACCGTCGACCCGGCGGCGACCGTGCAGCTGGGGCGCGACACCGTCAGCGCCGTCGAGCTGCTGCAGGAGCAGACGGCCGATGTGACCGTCCACGCCTGGGACCTCGCCCGCGCGACCGGCAGCGACGAGCGGCTGGACGAGGAGCTCGTCGCAGCGGTCTGGGAGCTCTTCGCACCCCAGGAGGAGACCCTGCGCGCGAGCGGCCTCTACGCCGCGCCCGTGCCGGTCGACGACGCCGCCTCCCTCCAGAGCCGCCTGCTCGCCATCACCGGACGCGACGACCGCCTCGCCGCCTGACGGCCCGGCGCCCGGACGCCGTCAAGGCCTGGGGGCGTCCAGGGACGCCGCGGCAGGATGGAGGGGACCACGAACACGGGGCGACCCGCCCCGACGAGGAGAGGAACGTCCATGACACGCATCGCCGTCATCGGAGCCCACGGCAAGGTGGGGCAGCAGATCCTGCACCTGCTCTACGACGCCGGCCACGAGTCGGTCGGAGTGATCCGCAACCCCGATCACGCCGAGGACATCGTCCGGCTGGGCGGCGAGCCGCTCGTGCACGACCTCGAGGACACGACGCCCGAGGCCTTCGCCGAGGCGCTGGGCCACGTCGACGGCATGGTCTTCACCGCCGGAGCCGGACCCGACTCGGGCCCGGAACGCAAGCGCACCGTCGACCTGGGGGGGTCCGTCCTCAGCCAGAAGGCCGCCGCGATCGTCGGGGTCCAGCACTTCGTGCAGGTCAGCGCGATCGGTGTGGACGACCCGCTCCCCGAGGACACGGAGGAGGGCTGGAAGGCCTACGTCGAGGCCAAGCGCGACGCCGACGCGGCACTGCGCGACTCCGGCCTCGACTACACGATCCTCCGCCCGGGCGGGCTGACGGACGACGAGGGCACCGGCACGATCACGCTCGGCACCTCCGTCGAGAAGGGGAGCATCCCCCGAGCGGACGTCGCCGCCACGGTGATCGCCGCCCTGGCGCAGCCGACCTCCATCGCGAAGACGTGGGAGATCGTCTCCGGTCCCACCCCGATCGAGGACGCGGTAGCTCAGGGAGCCTGAGCCCCGGCCCCTCCTCCTAGAGTGGGGCGGGTGAGCACCCACCCGCCCCGCCCCTGGATCCGCAGCTACGCGCCCGGCGTGCCGACGGAGCTCGAGCTCCCGACCGGCTCGCTCGTCGACATCGTCACCGAGTCGGCCGAGCGCTATCCCCACCAGGTCGCGCTCGAGTTCTTCGGCCGTTCGACCAGCTACTCCCAGCTCGCCGACGAGGTGGAGCGGGCCGCCGAGGGCCTCCGCCGCCTGGGCGTCCGCGCGGGCGATCCGGTCGCCCTCGTCCTCCCGAACTGCCCGCAGCACGTCGTCGCCTTCTACGCCGTCCTCCGGCTCGGCGCCGTGGTGGTCGAGCACAACCCGCTCTACACCCCGCGCGAGCTGCGCCACCAGTTCGAGGACCACGGCGCTCGTGTCGCGATCGCCTGGAACCGCGTCGTGCCGACGGTGCAGGACCTCCCGGCCGACCTCGGCGTCGAGACCGTCGTCGCCGTCGACCTCACCCGCGCGATGCCCGCCTCGATGCGCGCAGCCCTCCGCCTGCCGCTGAAGAAGGCCCGGGAGTCGCGCGCCGCGCTGACCGGGCCGGTCCGCGGTGCGATCGAGTGGGAGACGCTGCTGAGGCGGCGGATCGACCCGGCGCACCCGCGCCCGGTCGCGGAGGACCTCGCGGTCATCCAGTACACGAGCGGCACGACCGGCACACCCAAGGGCGCCGAGCTGACCCACGCGAACCTGACGGCGAACGCCGCCCAGTCGCGCGCCTGGGTGCCGACGGTCCGCCGCGGCGACTGCGTGGTCTACGCGGTGCTCCCCATGTTCCACGCCTACGGGCTGACGCTCTGCCTCACCTTCGCGATGAGCATGGGCGCGCGCCTGGTGCTGTTCCCGAAGTTCGACCCGGAGCTGGTGCTGAAGGTCGTCAAGAAGCACCCCGCCACCTTTCTCCCGGCCGTTCCGCCGATCGCGGAGCGCCTGGCGCGCAGCGCGCAGCAGCGGGGCGTCTCCCTGCGCGGCATCGAGATCGCCATCTCGGGTGCGATGCCGCTCGACCCGGCGCTGGTCGACTCGTTCGAGGCACTGACCGGAGGCACGCTCGTCGAGGGCTACGGCCTCTCGGAGACCTCTCCGGTCCTGATGGCCAACCCGGTCGGTCCGACGCGACGCGCCGGGACGGTCGGGCTCCCGCTGCCCGGCACCGACGTGCGGATCGTCGACCCTGAGGATCCCGACACGGAGGTGGCGACCGGCGAGCAGGGCGAGCTGGTCGTGCGCGGTCCGCAGGTGTTCCGGGGCTACCACCGCAAGCCCGACGAGACGGCGGCGACCTTCACCGGTGACGGCTGGTTCCGCACCGGCGACATCGCGACGATCGACGAGGACGGCTTCGTCCGCATCGTCGACCGGATCAAGGAGCTCGTGATCACGGGCGGCTTCAACGTCTCGCCGTCCGAGGTGGAGGAGGTGCTGCTCCGCCTGCCCGAGATCAAGGAGGTGGCGGTGGTCGGCCTGCCCGATCCGCGCAGCGGCGAGTCCGTGGCGGCGGCGGTCGTCCTGGAGCCGGGCGCGCAGCTCGACGTCGCGGCCGCCCGCAAGGCCGTCCGGGAGGCGCTGACGCCCTACAAGGTGCCCAAGCGGATCACCGTCGTCGACGAGCTGCCGCGGAGCATGATCGGCAAGGTCCTCCGCCGCCAGGTGAAGGCGATGCTGACCGACGAGGACTAGCCCGGAACGAGCGGGGGCCCCCGACCACTGTCCGTGATCGGGGGCCCTCTGCAACGAGGCTAGAAGCCGAAGTCGCCGCCTCCGAAGTCGCCGCCCCCGCCGAAGTCGCCTCCGCCACCGAAGTCGCCGCCGCCGGAGTCGCCCCAGCCGCCGCCGTCTCCGGCGTCCGCACCGGAGGCGTCCGCACCTCCCGCATCCGCTCCGCCGTCGGCCGAGGCGTCTCCCCCGCCGTCACCGCCGGCGTAGTCGCCTCCCGCATCGGGGAGGAACGCGCCCGCGATGGCCGAGCCGATCGCGAACCCGGCGATCGTGCCGAGCATCGAGGAGGCGAGGACGCCGCCGAAGCCCATGCCTCCGCCGCCGGAGAAGCGCCGCTCCATGAATCCGGGCTGGCGCAGCTCGCTCCGCGTGGCGGACTGGGCGAGCGTGCGGGGGTCGTCGTCCTTCGGCGCGTCGCCGACGGGGGCCCCCTCGCTGAGCTCTCGGAAGACCTGCTGGCGCTGCTCCGGGGTCAGCTGCTCGAAGGCCTCGCGGTGCACCTGCTCGATCGCCTCGGGCGGCGCGGTGCGGAGGAGGTAGCGGTAGCGCTCGATGGCACGCTCATCGTCGGTGCGCGGAGACGTCGCCGGAGGGGAGCCGTACTCGGGCCTGCGGTCCGCGGCCTGCGGCGGCGCGTACGTCGAGCGGCGTGCGCTCTCGGGCTGCTCGTCGCGGCCCAGCAGTCGGTCCAGGAATCCCATGATCTCCTCCTCGGCGCCCGACGGACGCACACCGCCACCGTAGGCCTCCCACCGCTCCGGGTGCTGAGCGTTCTCTCAGAGGCTGCTCGGAGCGGGGGCCTCGGTCACTTCTGCTTCGGGATGACCACCCACATCACGAGGTAGGCGATGATCTGCGGCCCCGGGAGGAGGCACGAGAGCACGAACAGGAGACGCACCACGAAGGGGCTCCAGCCGAATCGGCGGGCGAGACCGGCACAGACGCCGGCGATGATCCTGCCCCGACGGGGGCGCACGAGAGTAGCCATGACTCCACTCTGGCGCAGGGCGCCTGAGCGGGGCATCCGGGAAACCCCCTAGGTCTGCGCGGGAGTCCCGTCGAGCTCCTCGGGCCGGAACGCTCCGACCGAGCGGGCGAAGGCGGCGGCGCGCTCGGCGTCGGCCTCCGGCCAGACCACGTGGAAGCGCTCGAAGACCACGTCGCCGGGTCCGCCCGGTGAGACGCGGGCGAAGTAGCGCCGGTGGCCGTCGAGCCAGGAGGCGCGCGTGCGGTCCCCCTCGCCCTCGGCCCAGGCGAACGCGTCGTCGACGGAGTCGAGCGGACCGGTCCGAACCTCGTCCGTCACGAGGACGACACGCGCCGCTCCCGCGCCGTCGCAGACGATCCAGTGGTCGCCCGCGACGGGTGCCCCCTCCTCGGCGAGGGACGCCGTGGCCGTCTTCACTCCGCGCCGCACGAGGCCCAGCAGCTCGTCCGCCATCGCCGTGCTGTCGCCGAACGCCTCGACCGGCGGGAGCGCCTCGTCGACTCCCGGATGTGCGGAGCGGTACTCCGCCCAGAGGAGCGCCGCCGAGGCGGCGTCGGTGTCGGGGAGGGCGGTGCGCTCCGGCGCGGCGGGCACGAGCGCCACGATGTTCGCCCCGGCCAGGGAGGCGGGATCGTCGGGGTGGTTGTCGGGCGTGGTGACCGTGTCGAAGGGCCAGTGCTGCTGGAGCCAGCGGCGCGCGTAGGCGTCGAGCTCCTCCTCGAGCCGCGAGCCCCGGACGGCGGGGACGACCCACCAGGAGGCCTCGGCGGAGTCGCCGCCGCCGGGCCGGACGCTCAGAGCGCCCAGCGCCTCGGTGCGGTCCGGGCCGACGAGCAGGAACGCGTGCGCTCTGCCCGCACGCGACTCCTCCTCGAGGCGCAGGAGACCGCGCACGTCGTCGCCGAGGGACGCCGACGGCAGGGCGGCCGGATCGTCCCCGCGGAGGAGAGTCGCGAGCCACGGTCGCTGCTCGCCGATCACCGCGTGCAGGAGGTCCGCATCGCTCGAGACGAGAGGACGCAGGAGGGCGCCCGCCGGCAGCTCGAGCCGCGCGGGAAGGGGCGCGTCGCCGGTTCCACCGCTCATGACCGCACCTCCCCGCGCACCGGCTCAGCCGGCCGCGCGCTCCAGGACGAGCTCGCGGACGCGGGCGGCGTCGGCCTGCCCCTTCATGGCCTTCATCACGGCACCGATCACGGCACCGGCGGCCTGCACCTTGCCGTCGCGGATCTTCGCGAGCACGTCGGGCTGCGAGGCCAGTGCCGCGTCGATCGCCTCGATGAGCGCTCCGTCGTCCGAGACGACCGCGAGTCCACGGGCGTCGACGACCTCCTGCGGGGTGCCCTCTCCGGCGATGACGCCCTGGAGGACCTCGCGGGCGAGGCGGTCGGTCAGCGTGCCGCTCTCGATCAGACCGGCGAGCTCGGCGACCTGGGCCGGGGTGACCAGGGAGGCCGGGTCCTCGCCCGCCGCGTTCGCGAGGCGCGCGATCTCCCCGGTCCACCACTTGCGGGCCGCCTGCGGAGCGGCTCCCGCGGAGACGGTCTCGGTGATCTCGACCAGCAGGCCGCTGTTGGCGACGTCCTGGAACTCGAGATCGGTGAAGCCCCACTCCTGCTTGAGGCGGCGACGGCGGTCGGCGGGCTTCTCGGGGAGCGCGCCGCGCAGCTCCTCGATCAACTCCGGGCTCGGCACGACCGGGAGCAGGTCGGGCTCCGGGAAGTAGCGGTAGTCGTCGGCGTCGCTCTTGGGCCGGCCCGCGGAGGTGCGGCCGGTGTCCTCGTGCCAGTGGCGCGTCTCCTGCGTGATCGTTCCGCCCGCGGCGAGGATCGCCGCCTGGCGCTGGATCTCGTAGCGGACGGCGCGCTCGACCGAGCGGAGCGAGTTGACGTTCTTGGTCTCGGTGCGGGTTCCGAGCTTCTCCTGGCCGATCGGGCGGAGCGAGACGTTCGCGTCGCAGCGCAGGTTGCCGCGCTCCATCTTGGCGTCCGAGATGCCGAGCGCCAGCACGATGTCGCGGATCGTCGCGACGTAGGCCTTCGCGTACTCGGGCGCGCTCTTCCCCGCGCCGTAGATGGGCTTCGTGACGATCTCCACGAGCGGGACCCCCGCGCGGTTGTAGTCCACGAGCGAGTACTCGGCGCCCTGGATGCGGCCGGTGGCGCCGCCGACGTGCGTGAGCTTGCCGGCGTCCTCCTCCATGTGCGCGCGCTCGATCGGGATCTGCACGAGCGCGCCGTCGGCCAGCTCGATCTCGACCGAGCCCTCGAAGGCGATCGGCTCGTCGAACTGCGAGATCTGGTAGTTCTTCGCCAGGTCCGGATAGAAGTAGTTCTTGCGCGCGAAGCGGCTGGACGGGGCGATCGAGCAGCCCAGGGCGAGGCCGAGGCTGATCGAGTAGCGGACGGCCTGCTCGTTCACGACCGGCAGCGAGCCCGGGAGGCCGAGGTCGACCGGGGTCACGTTCGTGTTGGGCTCGGACCCGAACTCGTTCGGCGCGTCCGAGAACATCTTGGTCTTCGTGTTGAGCTCGACGTGCACCTCGAAGCCGAGCACCGGCTCGAAGGTCTCGAAGACCTCGTCGTAGTCCATCAGCTCGGGAGCGGACGTGTGCGCGGAGGCCATCAGACGGCACCTTCCTCGGTCGCGGAGAGCACGGAGTGGGTCAGGTCGGGGGCCTGCGCGAGGAGCGGACGGCCCCACTTCTCCTCGAGCAGCGCCTCGAGCGCGGCGCCCACGGTGTAGAGGCGCACGTCCTCCCGGGCGGGAGCGAGGAACTGGATGCCGACGGGCAGCCCGTCCTCGTCGGCGAGGCCGGCGGGGACGGAGATGCCGGGGATGCCGGCCAGGTTCGCCGGGATGGTCGCGACGTCGCCGCGGTACATCGCCAGCGGGTCGTCGAGCTTCTCGCCGAGGCGGTAGGCGGTCGTCGGTGCCGTCGGCGAGGCGATCACGTCGACGTCCGCGAAGGCCGCGTCGAAGTCCCGCTGCACCAGGGTCCGGACCTTCTGCGCGCTGCCGTAGTAGGCGTCGTAGTAGCCGGCCGAGAGGGCGTAGGTGCCGAGGATGATCCGGCGCTTGACCTCGGGGCCGAAGCCCTGCTCGCGGGTCGCGGACATGACCTGCTCGACCGTGCCGCCGCCCTCCGGCGTGACCCGGAGGCCGAACCGGACCGAGTCGAACTTGGCGAGGTTGCTGGAGGCCTCCGCGGGGAGGATCAGGTAGTAGGCGGCGACCGCGTGCTCGACGCTCGGGAGGCTCACCTCGACGACCTCGGCTCCGGCGCCCTGAAGGATCTCGAGCGCCTCGTGGAAGCGCGCCAGCACGCCGGGCTGGAAGCCCTCGCCGCCGTCGAGCTCCTTGACCACGCCGATCCGGAGGCCCGTCACGTCGGCGCGGCGCACCGCGTCGGCGAAGGAGGGCCAGGAGTCGCGCAGCGACGTCGAGTCGCGCGGGTCGTGGCCCGCGATGACGTCGTGCAGCAGCGCGGAGTCGAGGACGGTCCGGGAGACGGGGCCGATCTGGTCGAGGCTCGAGGCGAGCGCGATCGCTCCGTAGCGGGACACGCCGCCGTAGGTCGGCTTCACGCCGACGGTGCCGGTCACGTGCGCGGGCTGGCGGATCGATCCCCCGGTGTCGGAGCCGAGGGCCAGGGGCGCCTCGTAGCTCGCGACGGCCGCGGCGGACCCGCCGCCGGAGCCGCCGGGGATGCGGTCGAGGTCCCACGGGTTGTGGGTGGGGCCGTAGGCGCTGCGCTCGGTGGTCGAGCCCATCGCGAACTCGTCCATGTTGGTCTTGCCGATCGGGACCAGCCCGGCCTCGCGGACCTTGCGCATGACGGTCGCGTCGTAGGGCGGGCGCCAGCCCTCGAGGATGCGGGAGCCGCTCGTGGTCGGCATGTCGTTCGTGACGATGACGTCCTTGACCGCGAGAGGCACTCCGGCGAGGGGGTGCAGCGACTCGCCGTCGGCGCGCCGGCGGTCGATCGCCTCGGCGGACGCGACCGCGCCCTCGCGCGCGACGTGGAGGAAGGCGTGGACCGCTCCGTCGACCGCGTCGATGCGCTCGAGGTGGGCGCGGGTGGCCTCGACCGAGGAGACCGAGCCGTCGGCCAGCTTCCCGGAGAGGGCGGACGCGCTGAGGCGGACGAGCTCGTCGCCGTGCGCGCTCACTGCTCCTCCCCCAGGATCGCGGAGACCTGGAAGCGGCTGCCGTCGTGCTCGGGCGCGCCGGAGAGCGCCTGCTCGAGCGTGAGGGTCTCGCCGACCACGTCGGGCCGGAAGACGTTCTCGAGCGGGATCGGGTGGCTGGTCGCCGGCACCTCGGGCGTGGCGACGGCCTGGACCGCGCGCACGGAGTCGACGATCTGGCCGAGCTCCCTGGTGAGGCTCCCGATCTCGTCGGAAGTGAGGTCGATCCTGGCCAGCTGGGCCAGATGGGCGACCGTGTCGGCCGTGATCTCGGACATGCGTCTCCGTCTGGTGATTCGGGGGGATTTCCGGCCGCCAGTCTACTCGGCGCGCCCGCACCGCCTCCGCCCGCGCCGCCCGACCGTCAGGAGCCGCCGAAGAGGCTGGAGCCGTGCTTCAGGAGTGCGTTGTACGCCCCCTCGTAGGTGGTCGGCAGGTCCTCGCCGGGCTCGCCGTACCGGGCCAGCAGCAGGCCCATCAGGCCGACGGCGGGCGGGCTCAGCGGCTTGTCGCGGTTCACGTGCGCCGGATGCGCGGGCGCCGCCTCGGGGTTCGGGGGCAGGTACTGCGGCACCGTGGTCGGCCAGTCGCCGATCTGCCGCGGCTCGTCGAGGGTCAGCACCCCGAAGAGGTCGGGGGCGGAGGCGTCGCGAGCGGTCAGCGGCTCGAGGCCGTGCAGGGCGCTGAGGGTCCGGATCACCGCGCCGTGGTGCAGCTCGTCGTGCACGATCGTGCCGGCCCTCGTGTACGCCGAGACGGCGATCGCCGGCACGCGGCAGCCGAGCCGGTCGAAGGCGAAGCCCATCTCGCCCTCGCGGCCGTCGCCCGGCGGAGTCGCCGACGGCGGGGGGACGTGGTCGTAGAGGCCGCCGTGCTCGTCGAAGGTCGCCAGCAGCAGCGTGTTCACCGCGTTCGAGCCGGTCGTGCTCGCGCTCTCCCGGATCGCCGAGTACACCTGGTGCAGCAGCAGCTCGCCGGCGCGGACGTCGGACAGCGCGCTGTCGTAGACGGGCGTGCCGTCGACCTCGTCCTCGTGCAGGACCCCGGTCGGCGGGTGCATGTCGTTGTGGTCGAAGACGAGCCGCGGCTCGAGGAAGGCGTAGTCGGGCAGCTCGCCGTTCTCCACGTCGGCGTAGAACCGGTCCATCGTCGAGAAGTGGGTCTTCCAGTACTTCTCGAGCACCGGCGCGTGCAGGAACCCGGTGTACGAGACCACCTGCAGCGCGTCGAAGTAGACGCGCCAGGTCCTCCCCGCCTCCTCGAGGCGGTTGAACACCGTCGGCGCGTCGGCCAGGTCGTCCGCGAGCCACTTCTCGTAGCCGCCGCCCTGCTTGTTGGTGACGAAGCCGTGCGAGGTCGACGCGTGCAGGAAGGACCGGTTGCAGAAGGTCTGGGAGGGGACGGCGCAGAACCACTTGTCGAAGACGGCGAACTCGCGGGCGAGAGTGGAGAAGACGGGCAGCATCTCCGGCGAGAAGCCGCCCATGATCGTCCGCGCCTCCTCCGCCGTGGGCTCCTGCCCCTTCTTCATCACCCTCAGGTGCTGGACGTAGTCCTCGAGGAAGCCGCTCATCGTCGGGGCAGAGGCGTCGGCGGGCGCGTTGAAGGGCGCGGTCATGGCGCCGACGGTGCGGCCGGCGTTCTCGGGCGGATCCACCGTGCCGAAGAGCTGAGTGTTGACATGCGGGTACTCCTCGCCCGGGTCCGGGTCGGGCTGGCGCATCACGGAGTCGGTGGCGCCCTCGTAGACGTGCGTGCCGACGGTCAGTCCCCCGGCGCTGGTGTTCGTCCGCTCGTCGGGGAGGAGGCCCTCGAAGCTCTCGCCCGCGGGCAGGTCGTCCGGTCCGTAGAGGCGGCCGAGGACGTTGTCGAAGGAGCGGTTCTCGAACATGATCACGACGACGTGGTCGAATCCCGGCTCCGTGCGGGCGGGCAGTCGCGGCTCCTCCTCGCGGCGGGGGCCGGAGGCGACGGCCGCGCCGATCGCGCCACCGGCGAGGGCTCCGGCTCCGACTCCGGCGGCGGCGGTGCCGGCCAGGAAGCGGCGGCGCGAGCGGGAGCGGGGAGCTCCGTCGTCGTGCTCCGAGGGAGTCCGCTCGCTGGTCATCTCCGCCGCCTCTCCTGCGCCGCCTGCGCCTGCTCGGAGTGTAGCGACGCGCCCGGGACGGCGGCTCGAACGCGGGCGAGCAGTCCCGACTCCGGCTCGGGGTCGACGTGCGCGCGGCGGGCCGCGTCGCGGAGGCGGCGCCCGACCGGCGCGGGCGGCGCGAACGCCGGCGCCGTGCGGGGCCAGCGCGCGAGGGACCGGTCGGGACCGCTGAGGAGTGCGGCCAGCTCACGGACCTGCGGATCGACGAGGGCCCGGCGCACGCCCGCTCGGGCGCGGACGAGCTGCGCGGGAGTCTCCGGACCGAGCGGCACGCCGATCCGTGCACCCGAGGGGACGGCCGAGGCGAGCACGAGCGCCGGCACCGTGCCGGGCCGCTCCGCGCTCCCCCGCGCGGTGACGAGGAGCAGCATCCGCCGCCCCGCCCGCTCCGCGTCGCGGACGGCGTCGAACACGACGTGCAGCAGCTGCTCCGCGAGGCGCGCATCGGCGGATCGATCGGTGCCGGCGGCTGCGGCGTCGGCGAAGTCGGCCGGATCGACGAGGGACCGCGGCTCGACCAGGACGAGCGGAGGCAGGGTGCCGGCTGCGGCCTCGGCGGCCAGCGCGTCGATGGGAAGGAGGCGCCCGCCGCGGGAGCCGGCGGCGCCCGGATCGCGGTGGGGCCACTCCGGATCGGCGAGGAGCGTGATCGAGACGCCCTGCCGCTCGTCGACCGCGAGAGCCCAGCCTGTGCCGGTCTCCCGGGCCGCGCGCAGGGCCGCCGGCAGCGGATCGCGGCCGTCGGCGCGCCAGTGGTCGGCCCGCGCGAAGGCCGTGGCGAGGAGCGCGTGCACCGGCAGCATCTCGGGGGCGAAGCGCGCGACCGGAGGATCGTCCGGGCCGGGCGCGGTCATCACGGCGTCCGTATCACCGGTGAACACCGGGCCGTCCGGATCGTCGAGCGCGCCGAGGACCTGGTCGCGGCTGCGGCCGGCGAAGGAGAGCACGACCAGGTGGTCGATCCGGCCCAGCGCCTCGGCGGTCCGGCGCTCGGCGGCGGTGGGCCGAGCCGCGGCGTCGAGCGCGAGCGACGCTGCGTCGGCGAGGGACCGGCGCAGGAACGCACGCCGCTCCCCGCCGCCCGCGTCAGGCATCGGGCCCGGTCGGCTCCTCCGTGCTCGGGGCGGCCGCGTCCGGGACGGCGTCGGTCTCCGGCACGGCGTCGTCCTCCGGCGAGGCGTCGGAGCGCGATGCGCCGGCGACGTCCTCGTCCGGACCGGCGGCGGCCTCCTCCGGAGCGTCGGCGGACGCCTCCTCCGGCAGCGCGATCGCGTCCGGTCCCTCCGTCACCAGGAGGTGGAACTCGGCCGCGGTGATGATCCGGAGCCCCAGGGCCTCGGCCTTGCCGAGCTTGCTGCCGGCGCCGGGACCGGCGGCGACGTAGTCGGTCTTCTTGGAGACGCTCGAGCCGGCCTTGCCGCCGGCCGCGAGGATGGCCTCCTGCGCCCCCTCGCGGGAGTACCCCTCGAGGCTGCCGGTCGCCACGACCGTGAGACCCGCGAGCACCCCGCCGGCGGCGTCCGCGGCACCGGGCCCGGGGTGGCCGGGCGTGGCGAAGCGCACTCCGGCCGCGGCCCAGCGGTCGACGATCTCGACGTGCCAGGCGACCTCGAACCAGGCGATCAGGGCGTCGGCGATGATCCCGCCGACCCCGTCGACCGCGGCGAGCTCGTCGCGGCTCGCCCCGCGGATCGCGTCGAGCGAGCCGAAGTAGCCCGCCAGCGCGCGCGCGGCGACCGGGCCGACGTGCCGGATGCTGAGCGAGACCAGCAGGCGCCACAGCTCCTTGGTCTTCGCCCGCTCGATGTTCTCGATCAGCCGGAGGGCGTTGGTGGAGGGCACGGAGGCGGCGTCCCCCGCGAAGGCTCCCGCCTCCGGGTCGAAGGCGCCGTCCTTGGCGAGCTGCCGCTTGCGCTTGAAGGGCGTGACGACCTTCGGATCGCCCTTCGCGTCGAGCTTCTGCAGACCCGTCTCGGAGTCGCGGACGACGACCTCGATCGGGAAGAGATCGGCCACCGTGAGCTCGAACAGGCCGGCCTCGGTCCGCAGCGGCGGCTCGGCGGGCACCAGGGGCTGGGTCAGGGCGGCGGCGCTGACCTCGCCGAGCGCCTCGATGTCGAGCGCGCCGCGGCTGCCGATGTGCTCGACGCGCCCGCGGACCTGCGCGGGGCAGGACTCCGCGTTGGGGCAGCGCAGGTCGACGTCGCCCTCCTTGGCCGGAGCGAGCGTGGTGCCGCACTCGGGGCACTGCGTCGGCATCACGAACTCGCGCTCGGAGCCGTCGCGGAGCTCCACCACCGGGCCGAGCACCTCGGGGATGACGTCCCCGGCCTTCCGCAGCACGACCGTGTCGCCGATGAGCACGCCCTTGGCCTTGACCACGTCGGCGTTGTGCAGCGTGGCCTGGCGCACCTCGGACCCCGCGACCTTCACCTTGGTCATCTGGGCGAACGGCGTCGCGCGGCCGGTGCGCCCGACGCTCACCACGATGTCGAGGAGCTTCGTGTGCACCTCCTCGGGCGGGTACTTGTAGGCGATCGCCCAGCGCGGCGCCCGGCTGGTGGCGCCGAGCTCGTCGTGCAGCTCGAGCTCGTCCACCTTCACGACCACGCCGTCGATCTCGTGCTCGACCGAGTGCCGCTCGCGGCCGTAGCGCTCGACGAAGGCGAGCACCTCCTCCACCGAGGCCGAGACGCGGTTGTGGCCGCTGACCGGCAGTCCCCAGGAGGAGAGGAGCCCGTAGACCTCGGACTGGGTCGCGACCGGCGGGTCCGGCCAGGCGCCGATGCCGTGCACGTAGAGCGCGAGGGAGCCGACGCGCGCCTCGCCGGCGCGCAGGTCGAGACCCGACTTCTTGTCGAGCTGCTGGCGGAGGCCGCCGCTCGCCGCGTTCCGCGGGTTGGCGAAGGTCGGGAAGCGCCGCAGCGCGCTCGTGCGCGCCTTCTCCTCCTCGAAGACGCCGCGGGTGGCGGCCGGGCGGGTCGACCAGCGGGTCCGCGCCTCCTCGACCGCCTCGTCGCGCAGCGTCTCCTGGAGGGCGTTCAGCTCGGCGAAGGCGGCCACGGGGATGAAGACCTCGCCGCGGACCTCGACGAGTGCCGGGTGGCCCTCACCGGAGAGGCGCTCGGGGATGCCCGCGACGCGGAGGGCGTTGACGGTGACGTCCTCGCCGGTGCGGCCGTCGCCGCGGGTCGCCGCCGTGACGAGGCGGCCGTCCTCGTAGTGGAGGGAGATCGCGAGCCCGTCGATCTTGAGCTCCGTGAGCCAGGCGACGGGGCGGTCGGCCGAGGCCACCGTCTTCTCGCACCACTCGCGCAGCTCCTCGGCCGAGAACACGTTGTCGAGGGAGAGCATCCTCTCGGCGTGGTCGATCGGGGCGAGGCCCGCTCCGACGATCCCGCCGACGGTCCGCGTCGGCGAGTCCTCGGCGGCGAGCTCGGGGTGCTCGGCCTCGCGCGCGGCGAGCTCGCGCACCAGGGCGTCGTACTCGGCGTCGGACAGCGGCGAGGAGTCGGCCGCGTAGTAGTCGTCGCTCGCCGACCGGATCCGCGCCCGCAGCTCCTCGACGCGGGCGGCGGGCTCGACGGCGCTCACTGGAGCACCGCGGCGTCGGCCGCGACCGTGCGGTCGATCGTGCACTGGCCCAGCACGCGGGTGCCGAGGTAGACGACGGCCGTCTGGCCGGGGGCGACGCCGTCGAGCGGCGAGTCCGGAGTGATCACGAGCTCCACCCTGCCATCGACGTGCGACACCACCGCGGAGGCGGGGGCCGGGTCGGCGTGCGCGCGGATCTGGACGTCGCAGCGGAAGGGCGCGTCCGCGTCCTCGGGAGCGGCGCCCGCCCAGGTGAACCGCTCGCCGGCGATCTCGCCGATGCGCAGCGCTTCGCGCGGACCGACGACGACCTCGTTGCTCACCGGCCGCACCTCCAGGACGAAGCGGGGCCGTCCGTCGGGCGCGGGGACGCCGAGGTGCAGGCCCCGGCGCTGGCCCACCGTGTACCCGTGGGCGCCCTCGTGGGAGCCGACCACCGCGCCGTCCCGATCGACGACCGCTCCGGTCTCGGGGGCGACGCGCTCGG
Source organism: Rathayibacter sp. AY1A2 (assembly GCF_002930935.1). Taxonomy (NCBI): domain Bacteria; kingdom Bacillati; phylum Actinomycetota; class Actinomycetes; order Micrococcales; family Microbacteriaceae; genus Rathayibacter; species Rathayibacter sp. AY1A2. The sequence goes on from NZ_PSTP01000006.1 coordinate 92,124, forward strand.
CGAGCCAGCCGCGGGTGTCGCCGTCGGGGATGAAGCAGATGTCGTAGCTGTCGGGCTTGCTCGCGACGCTGAGGCCCCGCTCCGCCGCCTCCGCGCGCACGATCGCCTTGGACGGCGTGGAGCCGAGCGGGAACATCGAGTGCCGCAGCTGCTGCTCCGTCAGCACGCCGAGGACGTAGGACTGGTCCTTCGCCTCGTCGCTCGCGCGATGGAGCTCCGGGGAGCCGTCGGCGGCGGTGCGGAGGGAGGCGTAGTGGCCGGTGCAGACCGCGTCGAAGCCGAGGTCGAGAGCCTTCTCGAGCAGGGCGGCGAACTTGATCCGCTCGTTGCAGCGCATGCAGGGGTTCGGGGTGCGGCCCGCCGAGTACTCGGCGACGAAGTCGTCGACGACGTCCAGCTTGAACCGCTCGGAGAAGTCCCACACGTAGTACGGGATGCCGAGGACGTTCGCGGCGCGCTGCGCGTCCATCGAGTCCTCGATCGTGCAGCACCCCCGGCTGCCGGTGCGCAGCGTGCCGGGCATCCTGCTCAGAGCGAGGTGCACGCCCACCACGTCGTGCCCCGCCTCCACCGCGCGGGCCGCGGCCACCGCCGAGTCCACTCCACCGCTCATCGCCGCCAGAACCTTCACCGTGCGAGTCTACGTTTCCCGCGGGCGCGGCCGGCAGGGGTTCAGGCGGGCAGCACAGCGCGGTTCGAGAGTCCGGCTCGGGCGGCGCGGGCGTAGGCGCCGGGCAGCGCGGCCAGGAGGGCGTCGACGTCCGCGTCGGTCGAGGTGTGGCCGAGCGTCATCCGGAGCACCCCGCGGGCCTCGTCCTCGCTCCGGCCGAGCGCGAGGACCACGTGCGAGGGCTCCGGGATCCCCGCCGTGCAGGCGGACCCGGTCGAGACGGAGACGCCCGCGGTGTCGAGGAGGAAGAGGAGGGAGTCGCCCTGCGCACCGGGGAAGGCGAGGTGCGCGTTGTTGGCGACCCGGCGGCCGGAGTCGAGGGCGGGCCCGGTCAGGGTCGCCCCCGGCACGGCGGCGAGGACGCCCGCGACGAGCCGGTCGCGCAGGGCGGCCAGGCGCTGCGCCTCCGCCGACAGCTCGGCGTCCGCCTCGACCGCGGCGGCGGCGAAGGCCGCGGCGCCGGGCACGTCCTGGGTGCCGGAGCGGACGCCCCGCTGCTGTCCGCCTCCGTGCAGCACCGGGACCACGCGGGCATCGCGGGCGAGCACGAGCGCACCGGTCGCGATCGGCCCGCCGACCTTGTGACCCGAGACGCTGACGGCGGCCAGTCCCGCGCCTCGCCCGGAGCCGGATGAGCGGCGGATCTCGGCAATCCGCAGCGGCACGTGTCCGAGGGCGGCGACCGCGTCGACGTGGAGGGGGACGCCGGCGCGGGCGCACACCGCCGCCAGCTCGGCGATCGGGTTGATCGTCCCGATCTCGTTGTTGACCCAGAGCACCGTGACCAGGGCGACCGATCCGGGATCCTTCTCCAGCGCCGCGGCGAGCGCCTCCGGCCGCAGGGTGCCCTCGTCGTCGAGAGGCAGCCACTCGAGGACGGCGCCCTCGTGCTCGGCGAGCCAGGCGGCCGAGTCGAGCGTCGCGTGATGCTCCCCCTCGGCGACCAGGACCCGGACGCGGGCCGGGTCCTCGCTCCGGCGCTGCCAGTAGAGGCCCTTGATCCCGAGGTTGACCGCCTCGGTGCCGCCGGCGGTGAGGATCACCTCGATCGGCTCGCAGCCGAGCACCCCGGCGAGCGCCGACCGGGCGTCCTCCAGCCGGCGGCGCGCCTCCTGGCCGGAGCCGTGGACGGAGGAGGGATTGCCGCCGTGGGCGGACGCCTCCGCGAACGCGGCGAGCGCCGAGGCGCGAAGCGGGGTGGTCGCGGCGTGGTCGAGGTAGATCACAGCAGCCCTTCGTCCCGCGTCGGGGGCACGGAGGGAGCCGGTGCCCGTCACTACTGTAAGTCGCATGACCTCTCACGATCCCCTGGCCCGGCTCGGCGTGACCGTGGACGATCAGGGCGGTGAGCTGCGGGTCTGGTCCGAGAGCGCGAGCGCCGTCGATCTGCTGCTGTACGACGAGAAGGATCCGACCTGGGTGACCCGCACGGTCCCGCTGGCGCGCGACGACGCCGCGGTCTGGTCCGCGCGCTCCGATCTGCTGGCACCCGGCCGCCGCTACGCCCTGCGCGTCGACGGGCCGACGGGCCCCCGGCACCGGTTCGACCCCCGCCGGGCCCTGCTGGAGCCGTACTCCCGCGGCCTGCACCGGGTGGCGGAGAACGAGTGGCGCTCCGTCGTCGTGGACGACGCGTTCGACTGGGGCTCCTCCTCCCGGCCCGGCACCCCGATGGACCGCACCGTGATCTACGAGGCGCACGTGAAGGGGCTGACCCGGCTGAACCCGGCGCTCCCCGTGGAGCTGCGCGGCACCTACGCCGGCCTGGCGCACGAGTCGACGGTCTCGGCACTGCTCGAGCTGGGCGTGACGGCGGTCGAGCTGCTGCCCGTGCATGCGTTCGTGTCGGAGCAGCGCCTGCTGCGGCAGGGGCTGACCAACTACTGGGGCTACAACACGCTGAACTTCTTCGCCCCGCACGCCGCGTACGCCTCCTCCACCGCGCAGCGCGGCGGACCGACCGCGGTGCTCCGCGAGTTCAAGGGGATGGTGAAGCTCCTGCACGAGGCCGGCCTCGAGGTGATCCTGGACGTGGTCTACAACCACACCGCCGAGGAGGGGCCGGGCGGGCCGATGTCGAGCCTGCGCGGGATCGACGACGCCGGCTGGTACCGCCAGACGCCCGAGGGCCACTACGTGGACGTCACCGGCTGCGGGAACACGATCGACTTCGGCCGGCCCGCGGCGCAGCGCCTCGCGCTGGACTCGATGCGCTACTGGTCGGGCGAGGTCGGGATCGACGGCTTCCGGCTCGACCTGGCCGCGACCCTCGGCCGCGACGAGATCGCGCACTTCCGGAGCGACCACCCGCTGCTGCGGGCCGCGGTCGAGGATCCGGCGCTGGCCGGCGTGAAGATGATCGCCGAGCCCTGGGACGTGGGAATGGGCGGCTGGCAGACGGGAAACTTCCCGGCCGGGTGGTCGGAGTGGAACGACCGCTACCGCGACCGCGCCCGCAACTTCTGGCTCTCGGACATCGACTACGCCCGCCGCGCAGGCACGGCCCCCGTCGGCATCGGCGGCTTCGCGACCCGGCTCTCGGGCTCCTCCAACACCTTCTCGGCGGAGCGGGGCCCCCTCGCGTCGGTCAACTTCGTCACCGCGCACGACGGCTTCACGCTGGCGGACCTCGTCTCGTACAACGTCAAGCACAACATCGGCAACGGCGAGTCGAACCGCGACGGAGCCGACACCAACCGCTCCTTCAACCACGGCTTCGAGGGCCCCACCACCGACGAGCGGATCACGCTGGCGCGGCGCAAGGCGATGCGGAACCTCCTCGGCACCCTGCTGCTGTCGGCCGGCGTGCCGATGATCACGGCGGGCGACGAGACCGGGCGCAGCCAGCGCGGCAACAACAACGCCTACTGCCAGGACTCGGACCTGACCTGGGTGCGCTGGGAGGGCCTGGCCGACTGGCAGCTCGCGCTCCGCGCGCACACGCGCACCCTGCTGCGCCTGCGGCGCGAGCACCCGGCGCTGCGTCCCTCCCGCTACGGCAGCGGCGACGCGAGCGAGCCGGGCGCCACGACCATGACGTGGTTCGACGCCCACGGGCGCGGGATGAGCGAGCACGACTGGACCTCCGCCGCCAACCGGACGCTGCAGTACCTCGCGGCCTCGACGTCGGTCGAGGGCGAGCCGGACCGTGTCCTGCTGGTGGTGCACGGCGTCGAGCAGGACACCACGGTCGTGCTCGCCGACGGCGAGGGGGTCACCGGCTACACGCGCCTGTGGAACAGCGAGGAGCCGGAGCCGCTGGAGCACGGCGAGTCGTTCGAGCCGGGGCAGGTCATCCGCGTGGCCGGCACCTCGATGCAGCTCTTCGCCGCGCACGGGCCGGCGGCCGAGCAGGACGCCTGATGGCGCGGAGCGGGCCGGGGACCCCGGCGACCGTCGCGCTGACGGCGGCGGGTGTCCCCTTCACTCCCCGCCAGTACCGGCACGACCCGGCCACGACGCGCTACGGGCTCGAGGCGGCCGAGGCGCTCGGCGTCGAGCCGGAGCGCATGTTCAAGACCCTGATGGTCGATGTGGACGGCGAGCTCGTGGTGGGCGTCGTGCCCGTCACCGGCTCGCTCGGGCTGAAGGAGCTCGCGGCCGCGGTCGGAGGCAGGCGGGCGGCGATGGCCGACCCCGTGCTGGCCCAGCGCCGGACCGGCTACGTGCTCGGCGGCATCTCGCCGCTCGGGCAGAGGACGCGGCACCGCACCGTGATCGACGAGACCGTCGAGCTCCACGACACGGTGCTCGTGTCGGGCGGGCGCCGGGGCTTCGACATCGAGCTCGCCCCCGCCGACCTCGTCGCCGCGACGGCCGCCCTCCTCGCCGACATCGCGCGCTGACCCCTGCTCCCCCGCCGTCCTCCTCCGGGCGCCGTTTCGCTCGATGCGCCGTCCTCCTCCCGCGAGATCCCACTCCGGTCCGCGAGACGCCGAGGAAGGCGCACCGGAGCGGCATCTCGCGGAGAGGGACCGGGCGGGGTCAGCCGGCGGCGGCGGCCAGGCCCAGCTCGGCGGAGCGGGCCAGGAGGGGGTGCCGCGGCACGACGCGGACGGTGTAGCCGAAGGAGCCGCTGCGGTCGAGGGTGACCACTCCGGCGTAGGGCACGCGCCCGACCGCGTCGGCCGGCACTACGGCACCCGACTCCTCGACCACCTCGAGCTCGTGGTGGCGGACCTCGGTGAGCGAGCCGTCAGCGGCCGTCGTCCCGTACACGACCTCGACCGAGACGTCCGCCGGCGAGAGCTCGCCCAGGCGCACGCCCGCCCGCACGGCGAGCCGGTCCCCGCGCTGGGGCACCGCGTCGATCCCGCCGGACTCGACGGACGCGACCGCGACCCCGGGCCAGCCGGCGCGGACCCGCCGCTTCCAGGTCGCCAGCTCCTTGGCCGGCTCGAAGTGGTCGGCGGCGACGGCGCGCCCTGCCTCGGCGGCCGGGGAGTAGAGCGCCTCGACGTACTGGCGCACCATCCGCTCGGCGGAGAGCTCGGGCGAGAGGGTCGCGAGGGTGTGCCGGATCGAGCGCACCCACCGCCGGGGCACGCCGTCGTGGTCACGCTCGTAGTAGCGCGGCACGACCTCGGTCTCGAGCAGCTCGTAGAGCGCCTCGGCCTCGAGCGTGTCGCGGGCCTCCGGGTCGAGCGCGCGGTCGGAGGAGGGGATCGCCCAGCCGTTCTCGCCGTCGAAGTACTCGTTCCACCAGCCGTCGAGGATCGAGAGGTTGAGCGAGCCGTTGAGCGCCGCCTTCATCCCCGAGGTGCCGCACGCCTCGAGCGGGCGCAGCGGATTGTTGAGCCAGACGTCGGTGCCCGGGTAGAGCAGCTGCGCCATCGCGATGTCGTAGTCCGGCAGGAAGACGATCCGGCGGCGCACGTCCGGCTCCTGCGCGAAGCGGACGAGCCGCTGGATCAGGCGCTTCCCCTCCTCGTCGGCGGGGTGGGACTTGCCCGCGATGACGATCTGGATCGGATGCTGCGGGTGGGTGAGCAGCGCCCGCAGACGCTCGGGGTCGTGGAGCATCAGGGTCAGCCGCTTGTAGGTCGGCACCCGCCGCGCGAAGCCGATGGTGAGCACGTCCGGGTCCAGCAGCTCGTCGAGCCAGGCCGGCGGGAGGCCGCCCGGGTTCTGCTCGCGCCAGGAGCGGGCGGCCCGGCGGCGGGCGTCCCGCACCAGCTGCTCCCGCATCGCCCGGCGCGCGGCCCACAGCTCGGCGTCGCCGAGCGAGCCCGAGGCCCAGTCGGCCCGCGTCGTGTCGTCGGTGCCGAGCCGCTCCTCCGCGAGCCGCCGGAGGATCGGATCGGTCCAGGTGGCCGCGTGGACGCCGTTCGTCACCGAGCCGATCGGCACCTCCGCCGTCTCGAAGCCGGGCCAGAGGCTCGAGAACATCGAGCGGCTGACCTCGCCGTGCAGCGTCGAGACGCCGTTGGAGCGCTGCGCGAGCCGCAGGCCCATGTACGCCATGTTGAACGCCGTCCCGGAGTCCCCCGGCTCGGCGCCCAGCGCGAGCACGTCCTCGACCTGCACGCCCGGGAGCAGCTCCGTGGAGAAGTACTCCTCGATCATCCCGCGGTCGAAGCGGTCGATGCCCGCCGGCACCGGAGTGTGCGTGGTGAAGACCGTGCTCGCCCGCACCACCTGGAGAGCCTGGTCGAAGTCCAGGCCCGCGCCGATCAGGCCGGAGATGCGCTCGAGCCCCTGGAAGCCGGCGTGCCCCTCGTTGGTGTGGAACACCTCCGGGAGGACGCCGCCCGAGACCTCGGCCCAGAGTTCGAGCGCGCGGACCCCGCCGATGCCCAGCAGCAGCTCCTGCAGCAGGCGGTGCTCGCCCCCGCCGCCGTAGAGGCGGTCGGTGACGGAGCGGAGCGAGTCCTCGTTCTCGGGGATGTCGGTGTCGAGCAGGAGGAGGGTCACCCGGCCGACCTCCGCGCGCCAGACCCGGGCGTAGAGCGCGCGTCCCTCGGGGAGCGCCAGCACGATGCGGGCGGGCGAGCCGTCGGCGAGACGGACGACGCGCAGCGGCAGCCCGTCGGGATCGAGCGAGGGGTAGGACTCGAGCTGCCAGCCGTCGGCGGAGAGCTTCTGCGAGAAGTAGCCCGACCGGTAGAAGAGGCCCACGCCGGTGAGCGGCACGCCCAGGTCCGAGGAGGCCTTCAGGTGGTCGCCCGCGAGGATGCCGAGTCCGCCGGAGTACTGGGGCAGCGCCGCCGCGATGCCGAACTCCGGCGAGAAGTAGGCGATCGAGCGCGGGGCGGACTCCGGCAGCGACTGGTACCACCGCGGCTCGGTGCGGTAGCGCTCGAGCTCGTCGCGGAGGCGCCACGCCTCGTCGACGAAGCCCTGGTCCCCCGCCAGCTCGGCGAGGCGCTCGGGGCTCACTGCTCCGAGCAGAGCGGTGGGGTCCGCTCCCCCGCGCCGCCACAGCTCCGGATCGACCCGCTCGAACAAGCGCCGGGCGGGCTCGTGCCAGGCCCAGCGGAGATTGCCCGCCAGATCGCCCAGAGCCGAGAGCTCGGGCGGGAGGACGGAGCGGACGATGAAGCGGCGGATCGCCTTCACGGCACCCCTCGACTCTCTGCGGACCCCGGAGCGCCCGGTCGCGGAGCACCGGGGCGGTCGCGCTCGGTCACCCTAGCGGACCCCTCGGCCGCCGCGGATCGGCCGGACGCGGACCCGCCCCGACGCTCCGGCACGCGCTCCCCGGATCCGTTTGCACAGGCCCGAGCGCGGGCGCAACCGTCGTGTGCGAGCCGCCGCCGGTCGCTACTGTCATGACGTGGCTCAGATACCTTTCGGCAAGGCTCAGAACGGCAAGGACGCACGGCGAGCGGGTCGCGGACGCGCACCCCAGGAGGCGTCGGCGCCTCCCGAGACGGCCGCTCCGGCGCCCGCCGCCGCCCCCGAGGCGACTCCTGCTCCCCCCGCGGCCGACAGTGCTCCGGCCGACCCGGTGACCGCGGACGCACCCCACGCGTCGCCGGCGACCGCGACGACCGGGAGCGGCTACCGCGTCCGGGCCGAGCGCCTGCCGATCATCGACCCGCAGCCCCGGCTCGAGGACGACCGCTGGCCCGCGAAGGCGTTCGTCGGCGAGGTCGTCCCCTTCGCTGCCACGGCCTTCCGCGAGGGGCACGACCTCATCGGCGTCGACCTCCTGCTGCGCTCGCCGTCCGGGGCCGAGTCGGAGCACCGCATGTCGCTCCTCGCGACCGGCACCGACCGCTACGGGCGCCTCGTGGCCCTCGACGAGGAGGGCGACTGGAGCTACCGCATCCGCGCCTACGCCGACGACTGGGCGACCTGGCTCCACACGGCCGAGGTCAAGATCCCGGCCGGCCTGGACATCGACGTCACCTTCGCCATCGGCGAGGGCCTGCTGCGCAGCGGCGCCGACGACTCCTCGCGGCCCGAGGGCGAGCGCAGCCTGCTCTCCGACACCGCCGCCCGCGTCGGCGACACCACGCTGAGCGCCGAGGAGCGCCTCGCCGCGGCGACCGATCCCGCCGTCCACGGCGCGCTCGACGCCCGCCCGGTGATGAGCCTCACCAGCGTCTCGGAGCCGCGCACCGTCCACGTCGAGCGCACCCGCGCCGGCGTCGGCGCCTGGTACGAGTTCTTCCCCCGCTCCGAGGGCGCCGTGCGCCACGAGGACGGGACCGTGACCAGCGGATCCTTCCGCACCGCGATCGACCGCCTCCCCGCCGTGGCGGCGATGGGCTTCGACGTGCTCTACCTGCCGCCGATTCACCCCATCGGCCGCTCCTTCCGCAAGGGCCCGAACAACACGCTCGACGCCGGCGAGAACGATCCCGGCTCGCCGTGGGCGATCGGCTCGGCCGAGGGCGGCCACGACGCGATCCACCCGGACCTCGGCACCGAGGACGACTTCCGCGCCTTCCACGCCGCGGTCGAGGCCGCGGGCCTCGAGCTCGCCCTCGACTTCGCCCTGCAGGCCTCGCCCGACCATCCCTGGGTCACCAGCCACCCCGAGTGGTTCACGACGCTCCCCGACGGCTCGATCGCCTACGCCGAGAACCCGCCGAAGAAGTACCAGGACATCTACCCGATCAACTTCGACAACGACCCCGAGGGCATCCGTCAGGAGTCGCTGCGGGTCCTGCGGCACTGGATCGACCTGGGCGTGCGGATCTTCCGCGTCGACAACCCCCACACGAAGCCGCTCGACTTCTGGGAGTGGATCATCCACGAGGTCAACGCCGAGCACCCCGAGGTCGTCTTCCTCGCGGAGGCGTTCACCCGCCCCGCGATCATGCGCGCGCTCGGCAAGGTCGGCTTCCAGCAGTCGTACTCGTACTTCACCTGGCGCAACACCAAGGAGGAGCTCGGCGAGTTCTTCACGAGCATCTCCCACGAGACGGCCGACTACATGCGGCCGAACCTCTTCGTGAACACTCCGGACATCCTCACCGAGTACCTCCAGTACGGCGGCCGCTCGGCGTACAAGGTGCGGGCGGCCCTCGCCGCGACCGCGTCGCCGCTGTGGGGGGTCTACGCCGGCTACGAACTGGTCGAGAACGTCGCTCGCCCCGGCGCCGAGGAGAACATCGACAACGAGAAGTACGAGTACAAGACGCGCGACTGGGCCGGCCCCGAGGAGTCGGGCCGCTCGCTGGCGCCGTACATCACGCGCCTCAACGAGATCCGGCGCTCGCACCCCGCACTCGGGCAGCTGCGGAACCTGCACGTGCACGGCAGCGACGACGACGCGATCCTCGTCTACTCCAAGCACCTGCAGGCCGCGTTCACGGGCACCGGGACCGACGACACGATCATCGTCGTCGTCAACACCGACCCGCACTCGGCCCGCGAGACCACGGTCCACCTCGACCTGCCCGCGATCGGGCTCGACTGGAGCGCGACCTTCGAGGTCGAGGACCTGATCACCGGCGCCGTCTGGACCTGGGGCAGCGACGACTACGTGCGGCTCGACTCGTTCGTCGAGCCCGTGCACATCCTGAGCGTGAAGGCGGACGAGCGATGAGCGGAACCACCCCCGAGGGCACGAGCCCGGCCGAGGAGGCGGGCCTCGGCGCGCACGCCGAGACGGTCCCCACGACGGGCACCAGCTCGGCGACCACCTCCGGCCACGGCGCGCACGTCGCCGACGCGGCGCCCGACGCTCGACAGCACCCCGGAGCGGACGGCGAGAACGCGCGCAGCTACGCGGTCGAGACGGTCCCGGAGGCGCCTCAGCCGGTCGCGGCCGACGACGCCGTGACCGTCGAGCCCGACGCCGACGACGCGGAGTCCGCTCCGGTCGGCAGCGGGGCCGAGGGCGACCTGCCCGACGACACGGACGCCGCCGATTCCGTCGCAGCGGACAGCGCCGGCCCCGCCGAGACGACCGCGGACCCCGCATCCGCTTCGGGCCCTGTCGACGGCACCGCGGCGATCGCGCTGCCCGACATCCCCGAGTGGGTGCTGCAGCAGCTCGCCACCGGCAGCAACGCGCTCCCCCACGACGTCCTGGGCCAGCACCTCGTCGCGGCCCCCGGCGTCTCCGACCCGGTGACGGTCGTCCGCGTGCGCCGCCCGCTCGCCGAGAAGGTCGCCGTGGTGCTCGCCACCGGCGCCCGCGTCGAGCTCAGCCACCTCAGCGACGGGATCTGGCAGGGCTTCCACGTCCTCGGTCCGCAGGCGTACACCGTCGAGGCCCGCTACGGCGGCGGCGGCGAGTGGACCGCGGAGGACCCCTACCGCTTCTCGAAGACGGTCGGTGATTTCGACCTCTACCTCATCGGCGAGGGCCGCCACGAGCGCCTCTGGGAGGCGCTCGGCGCCCGTCACCGCGAGCACGAGGGGGTCTGGGGCACGAGCTTCGCCGTCTGGGCCCCGCACGCCCAGGCCGCTCGGGTCGTCGGCGACTTCAACGACTGGAACGGCGAGGGCCACTCCCTCCGCAACCTCGGGACGACCGGGGTCTGGGAGATCTTCGTCCCGGGCGTCGAGCCCGGAGCCTCCTACAAGTTCGACCTGCTCTCGCGTGACGGCCACTGGGTCCGCAAGGCCGACCCGATGGCCCGCGCCACGGAGGTGCCGCCCGCGACGGCGTCCAAGGTCCCCGTCTCGCACCACCAGTGGGGCGACTCCGGCTGGATGGAGAAGCGAGCCTCGGTCGATCCGCACACGCAGCCGCTCAGCGTCTACGAGATGCACCTCGGCTCCTGGCGTCCGGGACTGGGCTACCGCGACCTCGCGGACCCGCTGATCGAGTACGTCACCGAGCTCGGCTTCACGCACGTGGAGTTCATGCCGCTCGCCGAGCACCCGTTCGGCGGCTCCTGGGGCTACCAGGTCACCGGCTACTACGCCGCCTCGAGCCGCTTCGGCACGGCCGACGACCTCAAGTACCTGATCGACCGTCTGCACCAGGCCGGCATCGGCGTCATCGTCGACTGGGTGCCCGGGCACTTCCCCAAGGACGACTTCGCCCTCGCCCGCTTCGACGGCGAGCCGCTCTACGAGCACCCGGACTGGCGCCGCGGCGAGCAGATGGACTGGGGCACCTACGTCTTCGACTTCGGGCACACCCAGGTGCGCAACTTCCTCGTCGCGAACGCCCTGTTCTGGCTCGAGGAGTTCCACGTCGACGCCCTGCGGGTGGACGCCGTCGCCTCGATGCTCTACCTCGACTACTCCCGCAAGGAGGGCGAGTGGCTGCCGAACCAGTACGGCGGACGCGAGCACCTCGAGGCGATCAGCTTCCTCCAGGAGGTCAACGCAACGGCCTACAAGCTGCACCCCGGCATCATGATGATCGCCGAGGAGTCGACGAGCTGGCCCGGCGTCACCCAGCCCACCAGCTCCGGCGGCCTCGGCTTCGGGCTCAAGTGGAACATGGGCTGGATGCACGACTCGCTCGACTACATGGCGAACGACCCGCTCTGGCGCCAGTACCACCTGGGCGAGATCACCTTCTCGTTCGTCTACGCCTTCAGCGAGAAGTTCGTCCTGCCGATCAGCCACGACGAGGTCGTGCACGGCAAGGGCTCGCTGATCCAGAAGATGCCGGGCGACCACTGGCAGCAGCTCGCGAACGTGCGCGCCTACCTCGCCTTCATGTGGGCCCACCCCGGCAAGCAGCTGCTCTTCATGGGCCAGGAGTTCGGCCAGTACTCCGAGTGGAGCGAGGAGCGGGGTCTGGACTGGTGGATCCTCGATCAGCCGAGCCACCGCGGTCTCTGGAGCCTCGTCGGTCAGCTGAACCGCGTGTACCGCGACTCGCCGTCGCTCTGGGAGCTCGACCACGAGCAGTCGGGCTTCGAGTGGATCGACGGCGGCGCGGCGGCGGCCAACGTCGTCTCGTTCCTGCGCAAGGACAGCGAGGGTCGCCCGATCGCCGTCATCGCCAACTTCTCGGGCTCGCCCGTGCACGGCTACCGCGTGAGCCTGCCCACGGCCGGCCGCTGGGAGGAGCTCGTCAACACGGACGCCGAGATCTACGGCGGCAGCGGAGTCGGGAATTTCGGAGCGGTCGAGGCTCGCGAGGAGCCGTGGGCCGGCCGCCCGGCTTCCGCCGAGCTGGTCCTGCCCCCGCTGGCCGTGCTCTACCTGCGACCCGCCGACTGATCGGTCCCCGCACGGAAGAGGCCGCCCGCCGCGACGATCGTCGCGAGCGGGCGGCCTCGCGGCGTTCCGGCCGGCGTCAGTAGAGCAGGCCGGTGAGCCGGGCCCGAGCCTTGTTGACGCGCGGGTCGGTCTGACCGACGATCTCGAAGAGCTCCAGAAGACGAGCCCGGACGGCGGCCTTCCCCTCGGCGTCGAGGCGCGGGAACATCGAGAGCAGCCGGTCGAAGGCGTCCTCGACGTGGCCGCCCGAGACGTCCAGGTCGGCGACGGCGAGCTGCGCGTCGAGGTTCGACGGCTCGGCTGCGGCGGTCGAGCGGATGTCGTCGAGCGTGCGGCCCTGGAGGCGGGCCAGCAGCCGCACCTGAGCGAGACCGGCGACCGCGAGGTCGTCGCGCGGGTTCTGCGCGATGGCGGTCTCGTACTCGGTGATCGCCGCGGCGTAGTCGCCCCGGTCGATCGCGTCGTAGGCCTCCTGGTGGTGCGGCGGCAGCGGCTCCGGCTCGGGCTCCGCGCCCTCGGCGGGAGCGGCTCCCTCCACCGGCACCGTGCCCGTCACACCGTTCTGAGCGGCGAGCTGGAGGACCTGCTCGAGCAGGTCGCGCAGCTGCTCCTCGGCGATGAGGCCGCTGAACAGGGGCACCGGGCGGCCGCCGATGATCGCGGCGACCGTCGGCACGGACTGCACCTGGAACGCCTGCGCCAGCTGCGGGCTCGACTCCACGTCGACCCCGACGAGCACGAACGCGCCGGCGTACGAGACGACGACCTTCTCGAGCAGCGCAGTCATGCTCTGGCTCTGGTCCGACCAGGAGCCGCGCAGGTCGACGATCACCGGCACGCGCGACGAGAGCTGGACCACCTGGTCGAACTCGGCGTCGCCGGCGGTCAGCAGCAGAGGATTCGCGCCGGGCGCGCCTCCGGGAGCGGCGGGCGCGGCCGGGGCGCCGGCGGAGGCGGCGGGCGGGGTGCGGCGGTTCACCAGCGACGAGAGGTCGACGGCGCCGCGGAGGTTTCCAGGCAGGGGCGGGACGGTGCTCACGGCAGCTGCACCACCGAGACGAGTCCCTGGCTCCATCCGAGCATCACGATCTTCTCCTCCGATCCGACGGGCGGTACGTAGAACAGCAGTTGGTATCCGTAGGTGGTCTCGATGCCGGTCGTCGACTTGTCCGTGCCCAGCAGGGTCTGCGAGGCGCCGGAGGTCGAGACGGTCGAGCCCTCGGCAGTGGGGCGGACGGTCGACGTCTCGGCGATGCTCGCCGCGACGAGGGCCCCCGAGTCGTTCGTCGCGAGCGCGATCGTCGGCGACGTTCCGGCGGCGTTCGAGAACTCGATCGAGGCGGTGTCCGGCAGCGCCTCGCGGTCGGCGTTCTTCTTGTCGACGCCGACCTGCCCCCGAAGGGTGTCGCCGTCGGCCGCGAAGAGCTCGGCGTACTGGCTCGAGTCGCCGTTGGCGAGCACGTCCGCGTACGCGGAGCCGACCGACTGCGGGGCGAGCTTCATCAGGCGCGAGTCGGGCGCCACGATCGACGTGCCGACGGTGACGGGCGCGACGTCGGGGATGCGCGCGTTGGCCTCGAGCGAGATGGCGTAGTCGACCTTGTAGTCGACGCGCGGGCTCGCCTGGCTCATCATCAGCGCGATCGGGGCCTGGGTGGTGTCCGTCGAGTTCTGCACGACGGCGGTGACGAGGCGCGGCCACGACTCCGTGTCCTGCGGGAGCACCAGGCTCACCGGGGAGGCCGGGATCGTCTGCGGCGGGTCGATCGTCCCGCCCTTGGCGACGACGTCGTAGTTCGTGGTGCGCTCGGTGAGCGCCTCGCCCTGGAAGCGCTCGGCCAGGATCCCGGCGTCCCGGGCGGCGTCGGCGCGCGACGCGACATCGGCGACCTCGGCGACGACGGCCTCCGCCTGCTGCGTGGTGACCACGGGGGTCGGCTCGGCCGAGACCGGCTCTGCCCCCGCGGTCGCCGTGGCGGACGCGGTCGGCGCCTCGCTCGCGCCCGCGGCGAGATCCGGCCAGTAGTCGGAGCTGCAGCCGGAGAGGAGGACCGTCGTCCCGAGGACGACGGGCAGCACCAGGGCCGCCCGGCGGCGCGAGGGCGCCGGCGACGCCGTGGAGGCCTGGATCCCGGCACGCGGCCGGGGACGGCGGGCACCGCGGGGGATACGGCCCTGCGGTCCCTTCCGGCGCGGGCCGTGCTGGCGGCGCAGGTGGACGAAGGCCCAGATGTAGAGGACGAGGCCGAGGAGGAGGAACACGGCTCCTCCGAGCAGCAGCGGGCCGGCGAGGGGCGTCGCGGTGTCCACGGGCCAGCTGACGCGCACGGAGTCGGCTGCCGGCGCGGTGCCGTCGCTCGCGATGAGGATGGAGACGTCCTCCGGCACGTCGAGCGCCAGGGTCACGCTGCCGCTCCCCTCGAACTCCTCGAGCCAGAGGTCGGAGCCGCGAGGATCGACGACCGCCGCGTCGGCGGTCTCGACGTCGGAGGAGAGCTGGACGCGCTCGCCCGTCTCCTCCGCGGAGGTGAGGGTGTCGTCGGCGCGCTCGTAGCCGATGGCGTCGTAGCTCGAGCCGCCCACCCAGCCCAGCACGTCGGAGGTCCGGGCGTAGGCGACGACGAGGTCGCCGCTGCCCTCGACCGTGATCGTCTGGCGTCCCGGGTTGGCGCCCAGGGTGCTGCCGTCGATCACCGCGTAGGGAGCGGAGGAGTCGAGCGCGGTCTCGGCGGTGAGGGACTCCGGAGGAGCCCAGACCGTCCGCTGACCGATGCCGAGCACGATCATCGCGGCAGCGATGACGGTGGCGATGATGGCGAAGACGAACCGCACGAAAGAACTCCTCCTGCGTTGCCGGATCGGGGTGACGGCCGGGGCCGGCTCGGGGTACGCAGCCGGACCGGGGCGCGACGGCAACAGACAAAGACAGTCCACGATAGCCGATGCCCTCGCTCCGATGCCCGGGAGAAGCCGAGAGTGCGGCCCGGGCGGCGCGCGGTGCGGGTGTCGCCCCGGCCGCGGCCTCCGCGCTGAATACACTTTCCGAGTGCCGCGAGCCCCACCGCGGTCCTGCTCTGAAGGAGACGACGTGGCGAACGACGAGGCCGAATTCACCCAGGTGTTCCGTGGCTACGACCGGGACGAGGTCGACAAGGCCGTCCAGGGCCTGCGCCGCGAGCTCATCCACTCGAACACCCAGGCGGCCGAGAGCGGCCGCGAGGTGAAGCGCCTGTCCTCCCGGATCGAGGGCCTCGAGAAGGAGCTGCAGCAGGTCGGCACTCCCACCTACGCCGGCCTGGGCGCCAAGCTCGAGCACACCCTGCGCGTGGCCGAGGAGCAGTCCGAGCGGATCATCGCCCAGGCCGAGAACGACGCCTCCGCCCTCCGCCGATCCACCCGCGACGACGGCGACCGCATCCTCCAGGAGGCGCGCGACGAGGCCGAGCGCCTGGTGACCGAGGCGCGCCGCCGTGCGGACCGGACCCGCGACGAGTCCGAGGCGCAGGCCGCGGCGACGCTCGGCAAGGCCGCCGACGACCGCGACGTGATGACGCAGGACGCCGTCCGCGAGGCCGCCGCGATCCGCGGCACCGTGGCGACCGAGGCCGCCGAGACCCGCGCCACCGCGAAGCGCGAGGCCGCCGCGATCCGCTCCGAGGCCGAGCGCGAGGCTGCGGAGATGCGCGCCGTCGCCGCCCGCGAGATCGAGGTCGCCCGCGCCGAGGCCGCCCGCCTCGCCCAGGCCAACGAGCTCCTGCGGGCCGAGGTCGCCTCCGAGGTCGACCGGCTCCGGGCGGCCGTCGAGGCCGAGGTCGCCCAGGCTCGCGCGGCGGTCGAGGCCGAGGTGCTCTCGACCCGCGCCGCGCTCGACGCCGAGGTCGCCGCCGCCCGCGCCGGGGGCGCCCGCGAGATCGCCGACCAGCGCACCCGGCTCACCCAGGAGCGCGCCGAGGCCGTCGCCGTGCTCGACGCCGAGCTGGCGGGCCTGCGTGCCGCGTCCGCCGACGAGGCCGCTGCGCTCTCGCGCGAGGTCGAGCAGGCCCGGATCGACCTGGTGGTCGAGCTCGCCGCGCGCCGCGAGGAGGCCGACCGCGACGACCTGCTCCGCCACCAGGAGGCCGTCGCGCAGACCCAGCGCTACCTCGACGAGTCGAACCTGCAGCTCGCCGACGCCATCCGACGCGCGAACGACAAGCGCCTCGAGGCGGACGCCCTCCGCAGCGACGCCCTCGACGACACGACGCGACTGCGCCGGAAGGCCCAGGACGACTCCGACGCCCTCCTCGACGACGCGCGCGACCAGGCGCAGAAGCTCGTCGCGGACGCGGAGCGCCGCAGCCGCGAGCTGATGGACACCGCCGAGCGGCGCCTCGACGAGATCCGCACCGAGCGCGACGCGATCGCCGGCTACGTGTCCGGACTGCGCGGGCTCATCGGGCACATCGACGGACTCGCGGACGACGGCGACGGCGACGGCTCCGACGGCAGCGGCCCTGACGGCAGCGGCTCCGACGGCGGCTCGTCCGGCCGCTAGGCGGTCGCTGGGCGGGTCGGCTCAGCCGAGCTCGCCCGCCCACTCCGTCGGCAGCGGGGACGAGGCGGGCGCGACCACGCGCACGATCTCGTCGAGGACGCGCCGGGTCTGCGCCTCGCCGACCCAGAGGTGCTTCCCGCCCTCCACAGCGACGAGGTCCAGCTGCGGCACGCTCGCGAAGCGCTCGGCGGCCGCCTCCGGCCGCAGGTAGTCGTCGAACTCCGGGACGAGCGCCACGAGCGGTCGGCCGTCCTCGCCCCAGGCGGCGACCTCCTCCGCGCTCGTGCGGTGCAGCGGCGGCGAGAGCAGGATCGCTCCCTCGACGGGGTGCTCCCTCCCCCACTTCAGCGCGAGCTCGGTGCCGAAGGACCAGCCGACCAGCCAGGGGTGCGGCAGTCCGCGCTCCGCGACGAGCGCCAGGGCTGCGGCGACGTCGGCGCGCTCCTCGGTGCCGTGTCCGAACGCGCCCTCGCTCGTGCCGCGCGGCGACGCAGTGCCGCGGGTGTTGAAGCGGAGGACCGCCAGATCGGCGAGCGCGGGCAGGCGGGCGGCGGCCTTCCGCAGGATGTGCGAATCCATGAAGCCGCCGTGTGTGGGCAGCGGATGCAGGGTGACCAGGGTCGCGACCGGCTCGCGCTCCAGGGGCAGCGCGAGCTCCCCGACAAGGGTCAGCCCGTCGGCTGTGTGCAGCTCGATGTCCTCGCGACGGGCGGGGAGGACGACGCCTCCGCGGATCTCGTGGGTCATCGTGCTCCTCGGATTCTCCAGCAGTGCGTGTGCCAGTGGCGGCGGCCGGCCAGATCGGCCGCGTCGCCGAGCGCGCCGTCGGCCCGCCAGGTGACCAGGTGCGGCTGGCCGATGTCGATGGTGAGCCCGCAGCCCGGGCAGAGGTAGTTCTTCACGGCCCGCGCTGCGGAGACGGGCTGGACGTTCCACTCCCGGCCGGCGTGGGACTCGGTGCGCCGGAAGCCGGCGAGCATCTGCGAGAGGTCGCGCTGCTCGTCGTCGTCGTCACGGCGGCCGCCCCGGGGTCTGTTGCTGCGCGGCATCCCCCCAGTCTAGGAGGCCGCCGCCGTGCCCCTTCCGTCAGTGGGAGCTGTCGTCCATCTCGAGCCGGGTCTCCTCGGCGTCGAGCATCAGCTGCGCCCGCCGCAGCGTCCGCGAGGAGTAGACCCCGCGCCGCCGGGCGTCCAGCAGTGCCTCCCGCTCGGCGAGCAGGACCGCTCGGCGCAGCCGCAGGTACTGCGCGTGCGGGCCGAGGGGCGCATCCTCCGCGCGGCCGACCTGTTCCCACGCCACCTGCGAGCGGGTCAGAGTGTCGCGGCGCACGCGCTCGAGGACGCGCTCGCCCGCCTCGCCGTCGGGCAGCTCCGCCACCGCCTCGGGGAGGGCCTGGATGCCCGTGGCCGCGACCTCGTCGAGCAGCGTCGCGAGCTCGCGGCGGTCGGCCTCGCCGTCGGTGCCCTGGATGCCGGTGAGCCGGATCAGCGCGGGGAGCGTCGCACCCTGCAGGAGCAGCGTCACGACGGCGACGGTGAAGGCGATCAGGATCAGCTGGGAGCGGTAGGGAGTCTCGTCCGGCAGCGACTGGGCCGCGGCGAGCGTGACCACGCCGCGCATCCCGGACCAGGACAGGACGACTCCTCCGCGCCAGCCGAACGCCTCGCTCGTGGTCGCGGCCAGATCGGTCTCGCGCCGGAGGTAGAGCCGCTCCGCTCTCACCTGCCGCCGCCGGAAGCGCTCGTCGCTGGTGGCGCTGTTGCGCAGTCGCATCAGGCCCACCGCCAGCCGCCGGTTGATCCGCTCCGCCCGCCGACCGGAGCTGCGCAGCCACAGGAGCAGCGGCCACACGAAGAGGGCCCGCAGCACGATCAGGATGACCACGGTGGCCAGACCCAGCAGCACCGCGGTGCCCACTCCGAACTCGCCCGGGTTCACGACCCCGGAGACGATCGCCTTGATCTCGGCGCCCATGAGCAGGAAGACGCCGTTCTCGAGCAGGAACTGCGCCGTCCGCCAGTTCACCCGCTCGCTGATCCGCGACTGCGGCGAGAGGAAGCGCGCGCTGTTGTGCCCCGTGTAGATCCCGGTGACCACGACGGCGAGCACCCCGGACGCGCCCAGCTCCTCGGCCGGGATGTAGGCCAGGAACGGCACGGCGAAGGACACGGCGGTGTCGAGCACCGGGTCCCGCAGCTTCGAGCGCACGAAGACGGTGAGCACGCCCATCACCAGTCCGAGGACGATCGCCATCAGGACGGAGTAGACGAAGAGGACCCCCACCTCGCCCACGTCGATCGCGTCGGTCGTGACGGAGGCGCCGACCACGGCCGCCGCAGCCGTCGCGGCGCGCAGCAGCACCAGCGCCGACGCGTCGTTCACGAGGCTCTCGCCCTCGAGCACCGTCACCAGGCGGGGCGGGAGTCCGAGCTTCTTGCCGATCGAGGTCGCGGCCACCGCGTCGGTCGGGCTCACGACGGCGCCCAGAGCGATCGCCGCGGGCAGGCTCAGATCGGGGAACACGAGGTAGAGGAAGCCGCCGACCACGAGGGCGGTCACGACGACCAGGAGGACCGAGAGCCCGAAGATCGAGCGCAGGTTCCGCCGGAAGTCGGTGAGGGGCACCTGGATCGCGGCCGAGTACAGCAGCGGCGGCAGCACGCCCGCGAGGATCAGCTCAGGCTCGACCTCGATGTCCGGGACCCCGGGGAGGTAGGACGCGCCGATCCCGATGACGACCAGGAGCAGCGGTGCGGCGATCCCGAGGCGACTCGAGAACCGCGCGACGGTGACGACCGTGATGATCCCGACGACCCCGAGCAGCGCGTAATCCACGGCACCAGGGTAGCGAGAGCCTCAGCCCGCCGGACGCGGTGCCGAGCGGAGGGGAACGATCAGTACCAGCCGACCGACTCGGAGTGGGCCCAGGCGCCGCAGGGCGAGCCGTAGCGGCCGGAGATGTAGCCGAGGCCCCAGGTGATCTGGGTGCTCGCGTTGGTCGCCCAGTCGGAGCCGGCCGTCGCCATCTTGCTGCCGGGGAGTGCCTGCGGGATGCCGTAGGCGCCGCTGGACTTGTTCTCGGCGTAGACGTTCCAGCCGGACTCGCGGTTCCAGAGGAGGACGAGGCAGTCGTACTCGCTGTCGGCCCAGCCGCGCTGCACGATCATGTCGTACGCGATGGCCTTCGCGGATCCGGGATCCGGAGCGGCGGCGCGCTGGACGGGAGCGGCGGTCTCGGCCTCGGCGGAGCCCGACTCCTCCTCGTCGGCGGTCGCGGAAGCGGTCTGAGTCTCGGTCGGAGTGGGCGTCGGGGTCGGAGTGGGCGTCGGCTTCGCCTCGGCGCCGAACGAGTCGCGCTGGACGGTCCGCTCGACGGCGTCCGCGACGACGAGTCGCTGCGCGGAGTCGCCGTTGAAGCGCGCCGGGGCCTGGTAGTAGGGGGACGCGACCGCGCCGCTGGACGGATCGACGACGTTCACCATGGCGAACGCGATCGACGCCGTGAAGGCCAGCACCGTCACCGGGATCCGAGCCCAGGAGCGCCGCACCGGGGTCTGGTGCGGGACCGCCGGGCGACCGCTGGTGCGGTTCGCGGGCGTGTGGGCGACGGAGGTCTGAGGATGCTGAGCCACGATTACGAAAGCATAACGGACGATGACCTGATCGGCCAGCAGATCCGGCTCCGGTCAGCGGACCGCCAGCATCACGTCGACGACCGTGTCGAGCAGCAGGTCGACCTGCGCCTCGGCGTACCCGCCGCGCTGCGGGGCGAAGGAGACGGTCCGCACGTCGTCCACGGTCAGCACCGATCCGTCGCGGAAGTAGCCGGAGATCCGGTCGGCGAAGGCGTCGACCTGGCGGATGTTGTAGCCCGTCGTGAGAGCGCCGGCCCGGGTGAACCGCTCGCGGGGAGCGCGGGCCAGCCGGTTCACGATCTCCTGGGCCGTCGACCGCGCGTCCGCGAGCCACGCCTCCTCGCCCCGGGCCGCGATCGCGTACTGGCGCTCTCGCAGGGCGAAGGCGTCCTCGAGGCGCTCGAGCGCCGCATCGACGTGGGGCGCGGAGTAGCCGCCCTTGCGCAGGGTGAACGCGGTGTGGCGCAGGTCGGCGGCGCGGAGGTCCGCCGGTCCCCCGGAGAGCTGCGAGTAGGCCTCGCGCGCCGACGCGAGGAAGGAGTCGACCTCGGCCGTGTCGTAGCCGGGACGGGACTCGCGGGCTCGGGGGAAGGGAGCGGTCATCCCGACATCATGCCAAGCCGCGCGCCGGGAGCGGAATCGGCACGCCCCGGTGAGGCGTGCGCTCAGTGGGCGAAGAGGAAGTACAGCACGTAGGCAGCTGCGGCCGACGGCAGGATCGAGTCCAGCCGGTCGAGGACTCCCCCGTGGCCGGGCAGCCAGGAGCTCATGTCCTTGATGCCGATGTCGCGCTTGATCAGCGACTCGGCGAGGTCGCCGAGCGTCGCGGTGAGGAGCACCACGGCCCCGAACACCGCGCCGACCCACCAGGGCTGGCCGAGCATCAGCAGGGCGAGCAGGACGCCGACGACGATCCCCGCGACGGCCGCACCGGCGAACCCCTCCCAGGTCTTCTTCGGGCTGATCCGCGGTGCCATCGGGTGCTTGCCCCAGGTGAGTCCGCTCACGTAGGCGCCGGTGTCGACGACGATCACGAGCACCAGGAACGCGAACGCCCAGAGCTGGCCGCCGGGCTCGGCGACGAGACGGATCGCGAAGGCACCGAGGAAGGTCGTGTAGCCCTGGACGAACGCGCCGAGGCCGATGTCGAGGGCGAGGTCCCTCCGGCTGGAGGCGGTGCGCCGGAAGAGCTGCTCCCCCAGCCGCCAGAGGCCGACGAGGACGGATCCGCCGAGGACCGTGGCCCACGCGGCGCCGAGGCCGCCGTAGTAGGCGGCCGGCACGGCGACGACCGCCACGATCCCGGTCGGGATGCGCGGGATGTCGCGTCCGGCGTGGCGCAGGGCGTTCGAGAGCTCCAGCGCCGCGAGCAGCACCACCACCCCCGCGAGCACCATGAAGAGCTCCTTGACCAGGAGGAGGCTGACGACCATCGCACCGCCGCCGAGGAGTCCGATCGCGGTCGCCGACACGAGGTTCCGGCCCGAGCGCGCGGTCAGGCGGTCGTTCGTCGCCTCGAGCTGGGCGCGGGTCGCCTCGAGCTGGCGCTCGACGTCGGCCCGGCCCTGCTGGGCGCGCGCACGCAGCGCGTCGCGGGTGACCATCCGGGATCCCCGGGCACCCGGGACGTGCGGAGACGGTCTCTTCTCGCCGCCCTCGGGTCCTTCGGGGATCTCGGGCACCGCTACACCTCGAGCAGTTCGGATTCCTTGCGCTTGAGCGCCTCGTCGATCGCGTCGACGTGCTGCTTCGTGAGCGCCTCGAGCTCCTTCTCGCCGCGGGCGAGCTCGTCGTCGCCGATGTCGCCCTTCAGCGCGTCGAGGTCGTCCTTGCCCTTGCGGCGGATGTTGCGCACCGCGATCTTTGCGTCCTCGGCCTTGGTGCGGACGATCTTGACGAACTCCTTGCGGCGCTCGGCGGTGAGCTCCGGCAGGGTCACGCGGATGATCGTGCCGTCGTTGGTCGGGTTCGCGCCGAGGTTCGGCATGTCCCGGATGGCCTGCTCGATGTCGCGCAGCGAGCCCTTGTCGTAGGGCGTCAGGACGAGCGTGCGGGCCTCCTGGTTCTGCATCGAGGCGAGCTGCGACAGCGGCGTCGGGGTGCCGTAGTAGCTCACCAGCACCTTCTGGAACATGCCGGGGTTCGCGCGTCCGGTGCGGACCGTGGAGAAGTCCTCCTTGGCGACCTCGACGGCCTTGCCCATCTTGGTCTTCGCGTCGGCCAGTACATCCGAGATCACAGGGAGCTCCTTAAGAGAGGGAAGTGGTCAGTCTAGTTCGAGACGAGCGTGCCGAGCTCGGCGCCGCGGATGGCCTTCGCGACGTTGCCCGAGGGCTCCATGCCGAAGACCTGCATCGGCATGCCGTTGTCCATGCAGAGGCTGAACGCGGTGGAGTCGACCACCTTGAGGCCCCGCTGGAGCGCCTCCTGGTAGGTCAGCGCGTCGAGCTTCTTCGCGTCGGGGTTCGTCCGCGGGTCGGCGTCGTACACGCCGTCCACGCCGTTCTTGGCGACGAGGACCACGTCGGCGTGCGTCTCGAGCGCGCGCTGCGCGGCGACCGTGTCGGTCGAGAAGTACGGGAGTCCGGCGCCGGCGCCGAAGATGACGACGCGGCCCTTCTCCATGTGCCGGATCGCCCGGCGGGGGATGTAGGGCTCCGCGACCTGCGTCATCGCGATCGCGGACTGCACGCGCGTCTCGGCGCCCGCCTGCTCGAGGAAGTCCTGAAGGGCGAGGGCGTTCATCACCGTGCCCAGCATCCCCATGTAGTCGGCCCGGCCGCGGTCCATGCCGCGCTGCGAGAGCTCGGCTCCGCGGAAGAAGTTGCCGCCGCCGACGACCACCGAGATCTCCACCTCGGTCGCGGCATCGGCGATCTCGCGCGCCAGGGCGCTGATCACGTCCGGGTTCACGCCGAGCGTGCCGGCTCCGAACGCCTCCCCCGACAGCTTCAGAAGCACCCTGCGGCGCTTGCCCGTCGTCATCGCATCCGTCTCCGTCATGGACGTTTCCTCCCGTAGACCCGTACAAACCTATCCCGCGCGGAGCGGACCCCGCGACCACGCCCGGGGCCGCCCCGGGCAGAGCGAAGGGAGCCCGGGTCGACTGAACGACCCGGACTCCCTCCTGCAGTGCTGTTAGGCGCCGACCTTGAAACGGGCGAAGCCCGACACGGTCAGGCCCGCGTCGCTCAGGACCTTGCTGACGGACAGCTTGTTGTCCTTCGCGTAGTCCTGGTCGAGCAGCGCGACCTGCTTGAAGTACGCGTTCACGCGTCCCTCGATGATCTTCGGCAGGGCGGCCTCGGGCTTGCCCTCGCCGCGCGAGATCTCCTCGACGATGCGGCGCTCGTTGTCGACCTCGGACTGCGGCACGTCCTCGCGCGAGAGGTAGGACGGGTTCGCGAACGAGATGTGCTGGGCGACGGAGCGCGCGGTCTCGGCGTCCTCGCCCGCGTAGCCGACGACCACGCCGACCTGCGGGGGCAGGTCCTTGTTCGTCTTGTGGAGGTAGATCGCGAAGTGCTCGCCGGAGACGGAGGCCACGCGGCGCAGCTCCACCTTCTCGCCGAGGATCGCGGCCTCGTCGTTGATGAGGTCGGCGACGGTCTTGCCGTCGGCGGGGGCCGCGAGGGCCTCCTCGACCGTGGTGGAGCCGGCGGCGACGACCGCTGCGAGCACGGCGTCGGCGAGGGCGATGAACTTCGTGCCCTTGGCGACGAAGTCGGTCTCGCACGCGAGCTCGATCATCGTGGCGACGCCGTCCTTCTCGGCGGCGGCGACGAGGCCCTCGCTCGTGGAGCGGTCGGCGCGCTTCGCGTTGCCCTTGGCGCCCTTGAGGCGGAGGATCTCGACCGCCTTGTCCAGGTCGCCGTCGGCCTCGACGAGCGCGTTCTTCGTGTCGACCATGCCGGTACCGAGCTGCTCGCGCAGCGTCTTGACGTCAGCGAGGCTGAAATTTGCCATGTTCTCGGAACTCCTCTTGGTTCGGAAACCCTGTGGCGCCGTCACTCGCGGCGGCGGGCTCACGGAAGGAGCCCAGCACGCCGAGGTGACGGCGGTTCTTACTCGTGGTGAACGTGCACCGACCGAGCGGGGGCCGGACGACCGCGGGTGCGGCGTCCGACCCCCGTCACGGAACGGGGTGTCAGGCGGTGGCGGTCTCGTCGGTCGAGGTCTCGTCGGTCGAGGTCGCGGCGGCGTCGGCCTCGGGGGCCTCCTCCGCGGCGGGGGTCTCGGCCTCGACGACGGCCTCGTCGGCGGTCTCGGCCTCGGCGTCGGCGACCTTCTCGGTCTCCGCGCCGGCCTGCTCGTTCGGCTCCTGCACGTCGGCGGCGGGCGCACCGGTGGAGAGCAGCTCCTGCTCCCACTCGGCCAGCGGCTCGACGGCGGAGACGTTGCCCTCGGCCTCGGGCTTCTGGTGGCGCTGGATGAGGCCCTCGGCCGCGGCGTCGGCGACGATGCGGGTGAGCAGGCTCACCGAGCGGATCGCGTCGTCGTTGCCCGGGATCGGGTACTGGACCTCGTCCGGGTCGCAGTTCGTGTCGAGGATGCCGATGACCGGGATGCCCAGCTTCTTGGCCTCGTCGATCGCGAGGTGCTCCTTCTTGGTGTCGACGACCCAGAGGGCCGACGGCGTCTTCGAGAGGTTGCGGATGCCGCCGAGCGACTTGTGCAGCTTGTCGAGCTCGCGCTTCTTGATGAGGAGCTCCTTCTTGGTGAAGCCGCTCTTCGACGTGTCGTCGAAGTCGAGCTCCTCCAGCTCCTTCATGCGGGCGAGGCGCTTCGAGACCGTCTGGAAGTTGGTCAGGAGGCCGCCGAGCCAGCGCTGGTTCACGTAGGGCTGGCCGACGCGGGTCGCCTGCTCCGAGATCGCGTTCTGCGCCTGCTTCTTGGTGCCGACGAAGAGGATGGTGCCGCCGTGGGCGACCGTCTCCTTGACGAAGTCGTAGGTCTTGTCGATGTAGGCCAGCGACTGCTGGAGGTCGATGATGTAGCTGCCCGAGCGCTCGGTCAGGATGAAGCGCTTCATCTTCGGGTTCCAGCGACGGGTCTGGTGCCCGAAGTGGACGCCGCTGTCGAGCAGCTGGCGCATGGTGACGACTGCCATGAGTCGTTCTCCTTGTCTCGGGGCCCGGGCGCACGACGGCGCCGAACTCCCGTTCGGTTGTCTGCGACGGCCGGTCGGCACGTCGCCCTGGCGCCCGGCGCACTCCCGCCCCGGCCGCATGAGCGGAGAGGGACCGTGGGGAGCGGAGGCCGAATGGGCGCGCGTAGTCACCCCGACGAGCGAGGTGCTCCGTGGAGTCTAGCACCAGGACGGCCGCCTCCCCCGCTGCTGCGGGAGGGCGGCCGTCGGGGCGCGGGAGGCCGGTGCTACTTGCGCGCCGACTTCATCACGGTGCGGATGTGCAGGGTGTCCATCTCCTCCAGAGAGCGGCCCTTGGTCTCGGGCACGAACATGAAGACGAAGACGAACGAGATCGCCGCGAAGGCGGCGTAGAGGCCGTAGGCCAGGGTGAGCGACACGTCCTGCGAGAGGATCGGGAAGGTCACCGTGATGGCGAAGTTCGCGATCCACTGGGCCGAGGCCGCCAGGCCGAGCGCGGCCGCTCGGATCCGGTTCGGGAAGATCTCGCCGAGGAGGACCCATACCAGCGGGCCCCAGGTCGCACCGAAGAAGACGACGAACGCGTTCGCCGAGACGAGGGCGATCGGCCCCCAGGCGCCGGGCAGCGAGACGTCCTCTCCGCTGATCGTCGACTGGCTGAAGGCGATGGCCATCAGTGCGAGCGAGACGGCCATGCCGGCCGATCCGACCAGCAGCAGCGGCTTCCGGCCGACCTTGTCGACCAGGAAGATCGCCACGAAGGTGACGACGACGTTCACGACCGAGGTGAAGACCGAGATCGCGAAGGAGTTGGACTCGTCGAATCCGACCGCGCTCCAGAGCGAGGTGGAGTAGTAGAAGATCACGTTGATGCCCACGAACTGCTGGAACACCGACAGCAGGATGCCGACCCAGACCACCGGGAGCAGGCCGAGGGCGGGGCCACGGAGGCTGGAGCGCTTCGCGTTCTCGGAGTCCTCGTCGATCTTCTTCTGGATGTCCGCGAGCGCCTCGTCGACCTCGTCGCGCGGCGTGACCGTCGCGAGCACCGCGCGGGCGTCCTCGGAGCGGCCGCGGGTCGCGAGGTAGCGGGGCGACTCCGGCAGGGTCAGGGCCAGGAGGCCGTAGATCACGGCCGGCACGGCGCAGGCGATGAACATCCAGCGCCAGGCGGCGACGCCGAACCAGAAGGGCTCGGAGGCGCCGTCCGCGCCGTTCGCGATGAGGGTGTCCGAGAGCAGGGCGGCGAAGATGCCGAGCGTGATCGCCAGCTGCTGCAGCGACGCGAGAGCTCCGCGGATGGCCTTGGGCGCGATCTCCGAGATGTAGGTCGGAGCGATCACGGAGGCGATGCCGATGCCGAGGCCTCCGACCACGCGCCAGAGCACGAGGTCCCAGACCGCGAACGCCGCGCCGGCGCCGATCGAGGAGATGAAGAAGAGCCCGGCGCCGAGCAGCATGACCTTGATGCGGCCCCAGCGGTCGGCGAGGCGGCCCGCGAGGTACGCGCCGAGTGCGCAGCCGAGCAGCGCGGAGGCGACGGCGAAGCCGATCAGCGCGGCCGAGAGCTGGAACTCGCCCTGCACCGCCTCCACGGCACCGTTCACCACCGACGAGTCGAAGCCGAAGAGGAAGCCGCCGACCGCCGCCGCGATCGCGAGGCCGATCACCTTCCTCTTCAGCTTCGCCGCCGAGGGGTTCGGGATGTCCGCTCTCCCGCTGGTCGTGTCAGATCGTCCGCTGGTCATGGTCGTCTCCGATTCTCGCCGCCGGTGGGGGCGGGGTGCCGCTCCCGAGCCGGATCACCGGCACGTTACTCCTCGCCGCGGCACCACCGGGACGGGTTGCGCTCTCCCCCGGCCGATGTCCTCCCTCCACAGCCGGGCCCGTCGCGCTCTCCTCCCCTGATCCGCTCGGCCGACCACCGGTCCCGGACCGGCTCCAGGAGGGTGGCCGCATGCTCCGATCCCGACTCCTGCGCCCGGGCGTGTTCGCCCTCGCCGCTCTGCTCGTCGGGGCGCCTCTCGGCGCCTCGCCCTCCGGCACCTCGTCCCCCGGCCGGTCCGACCCGCGGTGGAATTCACCCGTCCCGGGGTTCTCCGTCGTGGAGCCGTGGGGCGCGCCGGCCCACCGCTACGCCCCCGGGCACCGCGGGATCGACCTCGCGGCAGCGGCCGGGCAGCCCGTGGTCGCCGTCGCGGCGGGCACCGTGTCGTTCTCGGGCAGGGTGGTCGACCGGTCCGTGGTGAGCATCGTGCACGCGGACGGTCTGGTCTCGACGGTCGAGCCGGTCGACGGATCGGTGACGGCGGGGCAGGTCCTCACCGCGGGCCAGCCCGTCGGAGCAGTGGGTGCGGGCGGCCACTGCGACGGGAGGTGCGTGCACCTCGGCGTCCGCGAGGGTGGCGACTACGTCTCGCCGATGCGGTTCTTCGGCGGGATCCCCCGGGCGGTGCTTCTGCCGATGGACGACGTGGCGCAGGGTGTTAAGCGAGTGGCGCGGAAGGGTGCGTCCGGTGACTCGCGCGTCCGGTCAGGCGCGGGGGTGGGCGAGGCGGTAGGCGTCGCGGATCCGCTCGGTCGAGACGTGGGTGTAGATCTGCGTGGTGCCCAGGCTCGCGTGGCCGAGCAGCTCCTGGACGGCGCGGAGGTCGGCTCCGCCGTCGAGCAGATGGGTCGCCGCGGTGTGGCGGAGGGTGTGCGGACCGGACGGTCTGGAGCCCTGCCCGCCGTCGAGGAGCCTCGCCACCACGCCGTAGACCGTGCGCGGGGTGAGGCGCGCGCCCCGCCGTCCCAGCAGCAGGGCCCCGCTCCCGTCGCCGGTGGCGAGAGAGGGTCGGGCGCGCTCCAGGTAGGCGACGAGCGCCTCCTTCGCGGGGA
Source organism: Rathayibacter sp. AY1A2 (assembly GCF_002930935.1). NCBI lineage: Bacteria > Bacillati > Actinomycetota > Actinomycetes > Micrococcales > Microbacteriaceae > Rathayibacter > Rathayibacter sp. AY1A2. Next base: position 120,542 of record NZ_PSTP01000006.1, read on the forward strand.
CGCCGAACGGGACGACCCGCTGCTTGGCGCCCTTGCCGGTGACGAGCACGGTGAGCCGGCCGAGATCGACGTCGCCCAGGTCGACGGCGACCAGCTCGGAGACGCGGATGCCGGAGGCGTAGAGCAGCTCGACGATCGCGAGGTCCCGCAGCGCCACCGCGTCCTCGGTCGCTCCTCGCGCCGCGACCGTGTCGAGCACCTGTTCCGCCTGCGGGAGCGTGAGGACCCGCGGCAGTGTCCGTCCCGACTTGGGCGTCTTGAGGCGTGCGGCGACGTCGACGGGGAGCCGCTCGGTCCGCTGCGCCCAGGAGGAGAAGGAGCGGACGGCCGCGGTGCGCCGGGCGAGGGTCGCGCGGGCGATCCCCGACTCCGACTCTCGCCAGAGCCAGTCGCGCAGCAGCTCGAGGTCGAGCTCGGCGGTGAGGAGCCGCCCCTTCTCCTCCATGTGGGCGATCAGGCGCGCCAGGTCGGAGCGGTAGCCCTTCGCGGTGGCGGGCGAGAGGGACCGCTCGTCGAGGACGTACCGGAGGAAGTGCTCGACCGAGTCGGCGAGCGTCTCGCCGGTCATGATCCGTCCGGCATCCGCGACCAGAGGTCGATGCGCCCCTGCTCGTCGAGCCCCTCGAGCCGCTCGATCAGGTCGGTGCCGAACCGCGTCGCGATCGGGGCCGGTGCCGTCGGCACGAACGAGGCGGCCACCGTCTCCGGGTGGACGTGGACGAGCGAGAGGCTCTGCGCTCCGTCGACGCCGGCGAGCTCCCGCTCGGGCGCTCCGAGGTCCATCGTGTAGCTGGTGGCGCCGGCGACGAGCACGGGCACGCCCGCGAAGGTCGCAGCCGTGGGGTAGTGCAGGTGGCCGCCGAGGATCGCGCGGACGTCGGTTCCGCGCACCACCTCCTCGAGGCGGTCGATCCCCCGCAGCTCGAGCACGGTCATCGCGCCGAGCGGCGTGGGCAGCGGAGGGTGGTGCAGGGCGAGGATCGTCCCCAGCGGGGCCGGTGCGGCGAGCTCGTCCTTCAGCCAGGCCAGCTGGGCGTCGGTGAGGTCGCCGTGGTGGAAGCCGGGCACCGCGCTGTCGAGCGCGATGAGCCGGAGCCCGCCGAGGTCGACGACCTGGTCCACGGGTCCCGCGCCCGCCGGGTCCTGCTCGAGGAGCACCCGCCGGAAGGCACCGCGCTCGTCGTGGTTGCCCATCACCCAGACGATCGGGCAGCCGAACCGCTCGCCCACGGGGTCGAGCTGCTCGCGCACGCGCCGGTAGGCGTCCTCCTCGCCGCGGTCCGCGACGTCCCCGGTCACCACGATCGCGTCCAGGCGTCCGCCGCGCTCGGCCAGCCGGCCGACCGCCTGCGCGAGGCGGGCGACCGTGTCGACCTTCCCGTAGAGCGGAGCGCCGTCGGCCAGCAGGTGCGTGTCGCTCAGATGCGCGATGACCCTGTCGGCGGCGCGGAAGTGCCCGAGCTGCGGGCGCTCTCCGCCGTGTCCTGCTGCCGTGGCGTCCATGCCGCTCCCCTCGCCGATGCCCCTTCAGCGTAGGGCGGACCGCCGACAGCGCCGCGGCGGCGGGGCCGCTCACCCGGGTGCCCGCTCCCAGTCCCCGTCCTCGGAACGGTCGACGCGTCCGTCTGCGAGGAGCGCACCCAGCGCCGACAGTGCCGAATCGAGCGAATCCCCGGAGAGCCGGGCGACGGTTGCGGCGTCACAGCCTCCTTCGGATTCGACGACGGCCAGGACTCGCGCCTCAGCCGCGGTCAGCGCTCGGCACGATCCGTCGGCGTCGCCGACGGCGAGCAGTTCGAGCACATCCGCCGGCGAGGTGACGCAGGTCGCCGCGTACTCGCGGAGGAGCCGGTGGCAGCCGGCGGAGGAGGCACTGGTGACCGGGCCCGGGACCGCACCGAGGGGGCGGCCCAGGGCAGCCGCGTGGCCGGCGGTGTTGAGGGATCCGGAGCGGGCGCCGGCCTCGACGACGACGGTGCCCACGGTGGAGGCGGCGATGAGGCGGTTGCGCTGCAGGAATCGCCAGCGGGTGGGCGTGGTGCCCGGCGGGACCTCCGTCGCGACGGCGCAGCCGGGGGTGGCGATGATGCGGTGGAGGAGGTCGGCGTGAGCCGTCGGGTAGAGGCGGTCCGCTCCCCCGGCGAGGAAGGCGACCGTCCGGCCTCCGGAGCCGAGGGCGGCGCGGTGGGCGACCGCGTCGATCCCGAAGGCACCGCCCGAGACGACGGAGACGCCTCGCGCCGCGACGCCCGCGGCGAGCTCGGCGGCCACGTGCTCGCCGTAACCGGTCGCAGCGCGGGCGCCGACGAGGGCGAGGCGGTGCGGCGGATCGAAGGCGGCGGGATCACCGCGCAGCCAGAGCAGGAGTGGCGCGTGCGGCCCGAGGTCGTCGAGCGACTCGGGCCACACGGGAGCCCCGGGCAGGAGCAGTCGGGCGCCGAGTCGCTCGGCGATCTCGAGACGTCGGAACAGGAGCCTGCGGTCCAGGCGCGGTCGCCAGCGCGCCAGCCCCGACTGGAGCGCGGCGACCTCGGAGTCGAGGGGCGCGAGCGCCCCGCCTCCTTCGTCGGAGGGAGCGCGATGCGGGGGCGCGAGGATCTCCTCCGCGGACGACGAGGACACGACGTGGGCGAAGGCCTCGGCCGCGCCGACCCTCTCGATGAGGAGGGCGGCGACGGAGTCGCCGGGCTCGGTCAGAGAGTTCCAGCCGCACCGGGCAGCAGCGTCGACGAGTGCGCTCCGAGCGCAGCCGGACTCACCCGAAGGCTCGCCGTCGGCCGCCGAGTCCGGATCGGCTGCGCCGCTCGGCAGCAGTCGGCGAACAGCGTCGAGCTCCGCTCCGTCGAAGAGCGCGTCGGGCCGGATCACGCGGCACCCCCGCGGAGGACGAGCGCGCGCGCGAGGTGGGCTGCTGACGGCCGGTCGGCTGCGTCGAGGTCCGCGAGCGTCCAGGCCAGGCGCAGGACCCGGTCGTAGCCGCGCATGGTCACCAGACCTCGCTCCAGAGCCCGGTCGAGCGTGCGGGACTCGGCACTGGTCGGGCGCACCGCGTCCGAGCGCAGCCAGGCGCCGGAGACCTCCGAGTTGAGCGTCCACGGAGTGGAGGCGAGGCGAGCCGCTGCCAGGGACCGCGCCGCAACGACACGGGCGCGGGCCTGCGCCGTCGACATGCCGGACGTGTCTCGACGTGCGGCCAGCTGAGCCGCGCTGATGCGGCGGACCGTCAGGCGGATGTCGACGCGGTCGAGCAGCGGTCCGCTGAGCCGCGCGAGGTAGCGGCGGCGGACCGAGGGAGCACAGGTGCAGGTCTCTCCGGGGATGCCGAAGCGGCCGCACGGGCACGGGTTCGCCGCGAGGACGAGCTGCACCCGCGCGGGGAACTCGGCGACGGCGTTCGCGCGGTGGATGCGGATCACGCCGGATTCGAGCGGCTGGCGCAACGCATCGAGGGCGACGGACGAGAACTCGGGGGCCTCGTCGAGGAACAGCACTCCCCGGGTGGCGCGGGCGACCGCGCCGGGCCGGATGCGGCCGCTGCCCCCGCCGACGATCGCTGCGGACGAGGCGGAGTGGTGCGGACTCTCGAACGGCGGTCTGCGCACCAGCGCGCCACCGGTCGGCGCTCCGACCAGCGAGCGCATGCAGGTGGCCTCCAGCGCTGCGTCGTCATCGAGGTCGGGGAGGATGCCTGGAAGGCGCGAGGCGAGCATCGTCTTCCCGGCGCCGGGAGGCCCGAGCAGGAACACGTGGTGCCCGCCCGCCGCCGCGACGACCATCGCCTCGGCCGCCTCCTCGTTCCCCACCACGTCGGAGAGGTCGAGGCGGGCCTCCGGCTCGGACACCGTCGCAGACGGCGGCGCGGCCTCGGGGAGCACCGGCACTTCCCACTCGGCTCCGTGCCAGACGGCGGCCGCCGCCAGCGAGGAGACCGCGATCACCTCGACGCCGTCGACCAGCTCCGCCTCGAGGCGGTCCTCGACGGGGACCATCACGCGGCGCCTGCCCTCGCGGGCGGCCGCGAGCACCGCGGGCAGCACGCCTGGGACGGAGCGCAGTCGGCCGTCCAGCCCGAGCTCCCCGATGTGGACGACCGCGGCGACCGACTCCGCATCGACCTCACGGAGCGACGCGAGCGCGGCCAGCCCGATGGCGAGATCGAAGGCGGAGCCGTGCTTGGGCATCGCGGCCGGCGAGAGGTTCACGGTGATCTTGTATTCGGCGATGGTGCTGCCGGAGTTGATCGCCGCCGAGCGCACCCGCTCCTTCGCCTGGGCGAGCGCGGCGTCGGGCAGGCCGATGATCACCATGCCCGGGGTGCCGTCGGCCGAGTGGGCCTCCACCCCGACCACGGCTCCCGCGAAGCCGACGAGACCGACCGCGGAGGTCCTCCCCAGGCCCATCAGGCCACCGCCCGCAGGTGCCGGATCTGCGACGGGACTCCCCCGGGAGCGACGATGCCGACCGCGTCGATCCGCAGATGTCGGGAGCGCTCGTGGTGCTCGTCGGCCCAGGCGTAGGCGAGTCGGCGCAGGCGCTGCGCCTTGGCCCGCGTGATGGCCTCGACCGGCAGTCCGAAGCGCGTCGACGAGCGCGTCTTCACCTCCACCACGACCAGTGCCGACCCGTCGCGGGCCACGATGTCGAGCTCGCCCTCGCGGACCCGCCAGTTGCGGTCGAGGATCTCGAATCCGTTGTCTCTCAGGTGCGCCGCCGCGATCTCCTCGCCGCGCCGCCCCAGTTCGTCCTTGTCCATGCGTCCTCCTGCCGGAAGCGTGCAGGAGTAGAGAGGAGCGTCGGGCGGCCGGGAGGGGATCCGGGGAGAAGAGGGCCGAGGAGGCGGGTGGGGAGGGACGTCGGGCCGGGGTCTTCGGACGCCGCCGGGGGCGGCCATGCGACCAGCAGGAGAAATCCGCGTTGCCTGAAGACGAGACCCGCGGAGCCGCGCATCCGAGAGAGCTCCGGAGCGGGGTGGGGCTGCGGGCACCGGGTCTCGATGCGCCGACGGAGGCGGCTACGCGACCAGCAGGGGGTCCGGAGCCTGCCGCGACAGCGCCCTACTCGTCGAGCGCGAGCTCCTTGGGGAGCTCGAACTCCTTGCGGGAGAGCTCCTCGACGTTGACGTCCTTGAAGGTCAGCACGCGCACCGACTTCACGAAGCGGTCGGAGCGGTAGACGTCCCAGACCCACACGTCGCGCATGGTGAGCTCGAAGTAGAAGTCGTGCTCGGTGTCGCGGCGAACCAGGTCGACCTCGTTCGCCAGGTAGAACCGGCGCTCGGTCTCGACGACGTACGAGAACTGCGAGACGACGTCGCGGTACTCCCGGTACAGTGCCAGCTCGACCTCGCGGTCGTAGTCCTCGAATTCGTCCTCATCCATCGTTGGACAATCCTACGCCGAGCCGACGGGCACGAACGCCGGGAGCGGCTCCTCGACGCTCTCCCGCGACTTCGACAGCCAGGTCACCCGGTGCAGCGGGGACGGGCCGACCCGCTCGATCCCCGCCCAGTGCGCGGCGCTGCCGTAGCCCTTGTTGCTGTCCCAGGCGTAGTCGGCGAAGTCGTCGTGGTGGCGCACCATCTGACCGTCCCGGCCCACCTTCGCGAGCACGGAGGCGGCGGAGACGGCGGCGCAGTCGCGGTCGGCCTTCACGCGGGTGACGATCGTCAACTCGGCCGCCCACTCGCCCAGCGCGGGCGTCAGCCAGTCGTGAGCGCCGTCGAGGAGGACGACGGCGGTGGCGAGGTCGACGCCCTGGTCGGCGAGGCGCTCGATGCCCCTCGACGCGGCGCGGCCGAGGCCGGCGATGATCCCGGTCTCGTCGATCTCGTCCGCCGAGGACTCGCCGATCGCCCAGGCGGAGACCCACTTCGCCACCCCCGGCAGGAGCGCCTCGCGGCGGGCGGGAGCGAGCATCTTGGAGTCGCGGAGCCCCTCGGGGAAGCGCCCGCAGCGGCTGCCGATCGACACGACGCCGACCGACACCGGGCCGGCGATCGCGCCGCGGCCGACCTCGTCGCAGCCGATGACCGTCTCGTAGCCCTGCCGGAAGAAGCGCCGCTCCTGCGTCAGCGTCGGCTCGGCGACGACCACCTAGCCCTGCCCGCTCTGCGCGTCGTCCGAGCCCTCCTCGGAGGCCTCGGTGTCGACTCCGCGGAACACCGACGGGTAGTCGTCGAGCCACGCCCACTGCTGCACGGGCCAGGTGACGAGGATCGCGCGGCCCACGACGTTGTCGATCGGCACGAAGCCGCCGCCCGGCTTGTCGGTGTTGTAGCGGGAGTCGGCGGAGTTGTAGCGGTTGTCGCCCATCACCCAGAGCGAGCCCTCGGGCACGACGACGTCGAAGGGGGTGGCCGAGACGGCCTGCACCCCGTCCGGCAGCTTCACGTAGGGCTCGTCGATCGGGTTGCCGTTGATCTCGACCTGGCCGAGCGGTGTGCAGCAGGTCACGTGATCGCCGGGCAGGCCGATGACGCGCTTGATGAGGTGGTCGTTGCTGTCGGGAGCGGTGAGGCCGACGAGCGCGAGGGCGGAGTCGACCGCAGCCTGGAACGGCGGCACGTTGGGCTCGGAGCTCGGCGAGAGCCATCCGCCGGGATCGCGGAAGACGACGACGTCGCCGCGCGAGATCTTCACCACTCCGGGTACGAGCTCGTTCACGAGGATGCGATCGTTCTCGACGAGCGTCTGCTCCATGGAGGAGGAGGGGATGTAGAACGAGCGGATCAGGAAGGTCTTCACGAGGAAGGAGACGAGCACCGCGACCACGAAGATGATCAGCACGTCGCGGAGGAAGAGCAGGACACCCCGGCGCTTGCGCGGGCGCTTCTCGGACGGATCCGCCGAGTGGCGGGCGTGGTCCTCGCCTCCGGGGAGGCGGACCGGGGCCGTGCTGTCTGTCATCGCTCGCCGTCGCCCCTACTGTGCATCACCGGGTGGACTCCCCGGACGGATCGCCCCCGAGAAAGGGAGGAACCCCGGTCCATCATAGGTGGACCGGGGTTCCCGAGAAGTCGTGCGGAAGCCGCTCAGGCGTCGCGCTTCTCCTTGATCTTGGCCTTCTTGCCGCGCAGGTTGCGCAGGTAGTAGAGCTTCGCGCGACGGACGTCACCGCGGGTGACGACCTCGATGTGGTCGATGACCGGCGAGTGCACGGGGAACGTGCGCTCGACGCCGACCTGGAAGCTCACCTTGCGGACGGTGAAGGTCTCGCGGACGCCCTCGTTGGAGCGGCCGATGACGACGCCCTGGAAGACCTGGATGCGCGAGCGGGAGCCCTCGACGATGTTGACGTGGACCTTGACGGTGTCGCCGGCGCGGAAGTCCGGGACATCGCTGCGGAGGGACGCCGCATCGACGGAATCGAGGATGTGCATGCTGTATCGCTCTCCGTGCCCGCCACAGGTCGAACACCGTTTCGTTGATGGAAGTCGGTCGTGCCCACGTCGTCGCGGCTCCCCTGTGGCAGAGCCTGCGCGAGGCACAAGCGCTCATTCTGCCATGCCGCGTCGATACGAGTCAAAGCAGGGTCGTCGGGAGGGCAGAGTCACCTGGAGGACAGGGACGCCCTGAGGCCAGAGCCGCGCAGAGGGCGGATCCGTCGAGAGGGCCGAGCCGTGGAGCAGGGCGGGGCCTCGCAGTGGGACAGCGTCTCGCAGGAGGCCCGAGCCCTCAGAGGACGATGGTCTGCCCGTCCTGCGGGCGCTCCGGGTCGAAGCCCTCGCCGGCGACGGGGCGGTGAGCGCCCTCGGCCTGCACGGACGCCGCCTCCGAGAAGGCGAGGAGAGTGGCCCTCGCGTCGGCGAGGAACCGCCACCCCGAGTGCCAGAAGGCCGCCACTCCGAGGACCACCGAGAGCAGGCCCAGCGCCCAGGCGCCGGGCGGGAAGAAGCCGAAGGCGATCAGGGAGAGGTGCCAGGCGCCGACCACGGCCACGTCGCCCCACGCGGGAGTGCGCGTGGGCCGAACGGTCACCCGGAATGCGACGATCGCGGCCACAGCCGCCAGCGCGACCGCCAGAATGGGGAGGGCGATCACCAGGCCGAGCACGGTCCAGCCGCTCGATTCTCCGAAGACCCCGTAGCCGAGGAGGATCCACAAGGGCAGCACGATCGCCGCCGGGAACTGCCAGGAACCGAATGCCCGTCGCGTGCGCATGCACCGACCGTACCCACCACCGCTGAGCGACGGCTCAGCGGACCCCGAGAGGATCAGGATGATCGAGCTACGCACCCCCGCCGAGATCGAGGAGATGCGTCCCGCCGGCCGCTTCGTCGGCGAAGTACTGAAGGCCACCTCCGCCGCCGCCGCGGTCGGCGTGAACCTGCTGGAGCTCGACCGGCTCGCCCACGACATGATCCGCACGGCCGGCGCCGAGTCCTGCTACATCGACTACCACCCCTCCTTCGGCGCGAGCCCCTTCGGCAAGGTCATCTGCACCTCCGTCAACGACGCGGTGCTGCACGGCCTGCCCTTCGACTACCGGCTGAAGGACGGCGACCTGCTCACCCTCGACTTCGCCGCCTCCGTGAACGGCTGGGTCGCCGACTCGGCCATCAGCGTCGTGGTCGGGACGCCGCGCGAGGAGGACCTCGCCCTCATCGACACCACCACACGCGCGCTCGAGGCCGGCATCGCCGCCGCGCAGCCCGGGAAGAAGATCGGCGACATCTCCGCGGCCATCGCGGCCGTCGCACACGCCGAGGGCCTGTCCATCAACACCGACTTCGGCGGCCACGGCGTCGGCCGCACGATGCACGGCGATCCGCACATCCCCAACGACGGACGCGCCGGCCGCGGCTACCCGCTCCGCCCGGGCCTCGTCGTCGCGATCGAGCCGTGGTTCCTGCAGACGACCGACGAGATCTACACGGACAAGGACGGCTGGACCCTCCGCAGCCGCGACGGCTCGCGCGGCGCCCACATGGAGCACACGATCGCCATCACCGAGACGGGGAACATCGTCCTCTCCGCGCGGGACTGACTAAAGATGGACAGTACCGCTATCGGATAGCGATACTGTCCACGTGCGAATCTCGGAGCTCAGCCGCAGCAGCGGCGTCAGCCTGCCCACGATCAAGTACTACATCCGGGAGGGGCTGCTGCCGCCGGGCGACGCCGCCGGCCCCCAGCGGGCGGAGTACGGGGACGCCCATGTCGCCCGCCTGACGCTGCTCCGGGCGCTCATCGAGAGCGGCGGCGTCGGCATCGCCGGCGCGAAGCGGATCACGGCCGCGCTCGACGCGAGCGTCGGTCCGACGGCGGCCTTCGAGGTGGCGCAGGACGTGGTCTCCGTGAGCGCCGACTCGACCGCGTCCGCCACCGAGGCGTCGACGCGGCGGATCGCCGAGGCCGCGGGCTCCGACCACTGCGGCCACCCTGCCGTCGCGACGGCGGCACGGGCGCTCGACGCGCTCGAGCTCTCCACCGGACCGATGAGCGCCGGCTGGCTCGAGACCTACGCCCGCGCCGCCGCCCTCGTCGCCTCCGCCGACCTCGACGAACTGCAGGCCCGCGAGAGCGTGAGCGAGCAGGCTGCCGTCGCCGCCGTCGGCACCGCGCTCGGAGACGTGGTGCTGCAGTCGCTCCGGCGCGTCGCCCAGGCGCGCGAGACGCAGAGCCGCTTCGGCTCGACGGAGGTGCCCCGATGAGCGCCGCGACCGAGACGCCCGCGCCCACAGCCTCCGCTGCTCCGCACCAGCCGCTCCTGGTGCTCGCTGCCGCGATGGCGGTCGGCGCCCTCCTCTGCGCGATCGCGCTGGTCGTCGATCCCCGCGAGCTCGGCGGGCAGCCGCTCTGGGGCAAGCCGCTGAAGTTCTGCCTCTCGATCGCGCTGTACGCCGTGACGCTCGCCTGGCTGATCGGGCTCGTGCCCCGCCGGCGCCGCCTCGCCCGAGCGCTGGGCACGGTCGCGGCGGTCGGTCTGGCGGTCGAGATGGTCGTGATCGGAGGCGCCGCCCTGGTCGGCGAGCGCAGCCACTTCGACGTCTCCACTCCCCTGCACGCCGCGCTCTGGGCCTCGATGGCCGTCTCGATCGTGGTGGTCTGGCTGGCGACGCTGGTCCTCGCCGCCCTCCTGGCGCGGGTGCCGCTCGGCGACCCTGCGCTGACGCTCGCCGTCCGCGCCGGACTCGTGATCGGGCTCGTCGGGATGGCCCTCGCGTTCCTGATGACGGGGCCCGCGCCCGGCCAGATCAGCGACTACCAGGGCGTCGTCGGTGCGCACGCCGTCGGAGTCGCGGACGGCGGACCCGGCCTCCCCCTCCTGGGCTGGAGCACCACGGGGGGCGATCTGCGCATCCCGCACTTCGTCGGGATGCACGCTCTGCAGGGGCTCCCGCTGCTCGCGCTGCTGCTCGGACGGCTGGCAGCCCGGATCCCCGTCCTGCGCCCCGGATCCACCCGGCTGCGGCTCGTCGCACTGGCCTCGGCGGGCTGGGCGGCCGCGGTCGCCCTCACCTGCTGGCAGGCGCTGCGCGGTCAGGCGCTGACCGCACCGGACGCGCTGACCCTCGCCGTCGCTACTGTGGCCGTGGTTGCCCTCGCCGGAGGGACGATCCTCACCCTCGCACGAACGGAGGCCCGCGCATGAGCCGGCTGCACCGCGGCTGGACGCCGCTCGGGATCGTCTACCTCGTCCTCGCCCTCGCCGGGCTGATCGCGACCTGGACCTGGAACGTGAGGGCTATGCAGGAGGGCGCGGACCTGCTCGCCGGCCTCGCCGCAGGCGGGCCGTGGGTGTCGTCGTTCTCGACCGACCTGCTGGTCGTCGCGATCGCGGCCGTCGCCTTCATGGTGGTGGAGGGCCGCCGGATCGGGATGCGCCGCGTGTGGATCCTGGTGCTGCTCGCGCCGCTGGTCGCCCTCGCGTTCGCGTTCCCCCTCTTCCTCGCCCTCCGCGACCGGCACCTGGCCCTCGCGGCCCGGTGACCGTGCGGCTCGGGGCTAGGGGAGCAGTTCGGGGCGGACGCGGCGCGTGCGCTCGACGCTCTGCTCGTGGCGCCAGGCGGCGATCGCCCCGTGGTTGCCGCTGAGGAGCACCGGAGGGACGTCGAGGCCGCGCCAGGAGGCCGGCTTGGTGTAGCTCGGGTACTCGAGCAGCCCGTCGGAGTGGCTCTCCTCGACCAGGCTCGCCGGATTGCCGACCACGCCCGGGACCAGGCGTCCGACGGCCTCGATCATCGCCATCACGGCGACCTCTCCTCCGTTGAGGACGTAGTCGCCGAGGCTGATCAGCCGGACCCGCGCGCGCTCGGCGGTGTGGTCCACGACGCGCTGGTCGATGCCCTCGTAGCGGCCGCAGCCGAAGACGAGGGTGGACTCCTCCGCGAGCTCGCGGGCGGTCCCCTGGGTGAACAGCTCGCCCGCGGGCGACGGGAAGATCACGACGGGGTCGTCCGCGCCGTCGAGGATCGTGTCGAGCGCCTCGCCCCACGGCTCCGGCCGCATCACCATGCCGGCGCCGCCGCCGTAGGGCGTGTCGTCGACGGTGCGGTGGCGGTCGTGGGTGAAGTCGCGCAGGTCGTGCACGCCGAGCTCGATCAGCCCGCTCTGCCGAGCACGGCCGAGCAGGCTGATGTCGAGCACGCCGAAGAACTCCGGGAAGATCGTGACGATGTCGATCCTCACGACCGGGGCTCCTCCTCGGAGGCGGCGTCGGAGGCGGCCGAGGGCTCGTCGTCGGCGGGCTCCTCGAGAGCGGCGTCCGCGTCAGCGGACGCGTCCGGCTCGTCGGCGTCCGCAGGCGCGCTCAGCGCCGGGTCCGCCAGGTCGACACCGCTGAGGTCGACCGCGGCGGGCTCCTCCTCGGGAGCCTCCTCGAACAGGCCGATCGGAGGCGTGACCGTGACGATCCCGGCCGCGGCGTCGACGGAGGGGACGATCGCGTTCACGAACGGCACCATCACCTCGCCGGAGGGGGTGCCGACGATGAGCAGGTCCTGCGCGGGGAAGTGGTCGACGCGGCGGACGGTGCCGACCTCGACGCCGTCGCGGACGACCTTCATGCCGACCAGCTGGTAGTCGTACCAGGAGTCGTCCTCGCCCGGCTGGGTCTGCACCTCCTCATCGATCCAGAGGATCGCCTTCAGGAGGGTCTCAGCGGCGTTGCGGTCGTCGACGCCTCGGAAGAACGCGACGGGGTGGCTGTTGTACCAGCGCAGCTCGACGAGCTCGAGCTTCTTGCCGTGCCACTCGGAGGTGCGCGGGACCTGCAGCGTGAACGCGGATCCGGGGGTGAAGCGCTTGTCGGGCTCGTCCGTGTAGAGCTCGAGCTTGATGGCGCCCTTGAGCCCGTGGGCCTTGGTGAGTCGGGCGACGCGGAGCTGCGTCGTGCCCGGTCCGGTGACCGACACCTCTACTTGTCGGTGTCGACGACGTCGACGCGCACGCGGCGCCCGTCGGCGAGCGCGGCGACGAGAGTGCGGACGGCCTTGGCTGTGCGACCGGAGCGTCCGATCACGCGGCCGAGGTCCTCGGGGTGCACGCGCACCTCGAGGACCTCTCCGCGCGGGGAGCTCGTGGCCACGACACTGACCTCATCGGGGTTCTCGACGATCCCCTTGACGAGGTGTTCGACGGCGGGAGCGAGCACTGACTACGCCTCGGTGGAGGTCTCGTCGGCGGTGTCCTCGACCGGGGCGGCCTTGGCCGGAGCCTCGGACTTCGGCTTGAGGACGGGCTTCTTCTTCGCGTCGACGACGAACGGAGCCTTGGGCTCCTTCACCTGGACGGTGCTGACGGCGTCGGCGTCGCCCTTGAAGCGACCCCAGTCGCCGGTCAGCTTGAGGATCGCGGCGACCTGCTCGGTCGGCTGCGCGCCGACTCCGAGCCAGTACTGCGCGCGCTCCGAGTCGACCTGGATGAACGAGGGCTGCTCGGTCGGGTGGTACTTGCCGATCTCCTCGATCACGCGGCCGTCGCGCTTGGTGCGCGAGTCGGCGACGACGATGCGGTAGTAGGGCGCCCGGATCTTGCCGAGGCGCTTCAGACGAATCTTGACAGCCACAATTCTCCTGTGTGGTCGTTGACCGGTGTCCGGTCGATGATGGATGAACTGAGCCGTGAGCGTGGGGGCACACCCGGCGGAAGCTCGAGGGGGTTTCGTCGGCGGTGAGTAGAGGGTCGACCGCCTCGGACCCGACGGATCATTCTGCCAGAAAAACCGCCCCGGTGCGGGCCCGGCACGCCGCCGCCCAGCGGCACCCTCGCGGGAGCGGGCCTCGCGGGACCGGGAAGGCCTCCGCCGGGGCTCGGCGTCCGCCCCGGCCGCAGGTGGCAGGATGGCGAGGCGCGTCCCGATCGGCGGACGCCCGGATCCGATGAGGACCACGCCATGGAGATCAGCTTCGCCGCATCAGACCGCTCCACGCTCGGGATCGAGTGGGAGGTCGCGATCGTCGACCGGCAGACGGGCGATCTCGCCAACGTCGCCGATGTGGTGCTGGAGGCGCTCCGCAGCGACGACGGCGCCCCGCACCCGCACATCACCGGCGAGCTCCTGCGCAACACGGTCGAGCTGGTCTCCGGCGTGCACACCTCCGTCCGCGACGCGGTCGCCGACCTGCAGGATCAGCTGCGGCAGGTGCGCGAGATCACCGACCCCATGGGACTCGACCTCGTGTGCTCGGGCACGCACCCGTTCGCGCAGTGGTTCGACCAGGCCATCACGGACAAGGAGCGGTACCACCGCCTCATCGACCGGACCCAGTGGTGGGGCCGGAACATGATGATCTGGGGCATCCACGTGCACGTCGGCATCGAGCACCGCGACAAGGTGCTGCCGATCCTCAACTCCCTGCTCGACTACTACCCGCACCTGCAGGCGCTCTCGGCGTCGAGCCCGTTCTGGGGCGGAGTCGACACGGGCTACGCCTCGAACCGCGCGCTGATGTTCCAGCAGCTGCCGACGGCGGGCCTGCCTCCGCAGTTCGGTGCCTGGGCGAACTACGAGGAGTACGTCGACGACATGATGCGCACCGGCGTCATCGACGACCACACGGAGGTCCGCTGGGACATCCGCCCCTCGCCGCAGTGGGGCACGCTCGAGATGCGCGCGTGCGACGGCCTCTCCTCCGCGGAGGAGATCGGAGCGGTCGCCGCGCTGATCCAGTGCCTCGTCGAGCACCTCTCGTCGCGGCTGGACGCGGGCGAGGACCTGCCGACGATGCAGCCCTGGTACGTGCGCGAGAACAAGTGGCGCGCGGCGCGCTACGGACTCGACGCCGAGATCATCCTCGACGCCGCTGGAGCGGAGCGGCTGGTCACCGACGACATCCGCGACCTGCTCGTCACCCTCGCACCGGTCGCCGAGCGTCTCGACTGCGTGAAGGAGCTCGGCGACGTCGAGCTGATCCTGGTCGCGGGAGCGAGCTACCAGCGCCAGCTGCGGACGGCGGCGGCGAACGACGGCGACCTGAAGGCGGTGGTCCGGGCGCTCGCGGGCGAGCTGCGCGACGGGCTCCGGGATCCCCGCTCATGACGCGTCCCGTCCTCCTCGCCGCAGCCGCGATCGGCGCGCTGGCCCTCGGCCTCGCCGGCTGCTCGTCCTCGACGACGACCGGCCCGGCGACCGCGTCCCCCGCCGGCACCGCCACTCCCCTCCCGACCGTCACCGCCGATCCGCTGCCGCTCTCGATCGGCGGCTCTCTCCCCGCCGGCTCCCGGGTGACGATCGTCGGCGACAGCATCGTGCGCGGTCTGACGGTCGACCCGGAGCAGGCCTGGCCCGCACTCGTCGGCGACGACCTCGGCTGGGAGGTCACGAACCTGGGCTGCGACGGCGGCGGCTTCATCGAGCCGGGTGACTGCGGCGTCGCGATCGGCGACCGCGCGGAGGAGATCGCCGACACCCGGCCCGACGCGATCGTGCTGATCGCCAGCAGCAACGACCTGGGCTGGGATCCGGAGGACGTGGACGCCGCGATCGGGCCGGCGGTGGACGCGATCGTGTCCGCCTCGCCCTCGGCCCGGCTCATCGCGCTCGACTCGGTCTGGGGCCCCGACCCGCGCCCCTCCGATCTCGACGAGTACGACGCGGCGCTGGTCGAGGCCGTGACTGCCGCCGGCGGCGGTGCGCTCGAGTACCCGGACCCCCTCCGCGAGGACGGGCTGCTCGGCGAGGACGGCGTGCATCCCACCGTCGAGGGCCAGCGCGCCCTGGCCGACGCGTTCGAGGTAGCGGCCGAGAAGTCCGGCCTCGCCCGGGCGGTGCCGACGGGACAGAAGGCGACGGACGCGCCGGCGGCCTGACTCCGACGCGGGGCGCCGTCGTGACGGCGCCCCGACGAGTCAGCGCGCGGTGCTGTTCCGGCCGTCGCGCCAGCCGAGCAGGTCGCGCACGGGCGCGAGGTCGATGTCCGGACCGGTGATGCCGAGCGTGAACAGGCGGGCGCCCAGGTCGTACTGCTGGTCGAGCACGTCGAAGGAGGCGTCGCCGACACCGCCGCGCACGCTCGCGCCGGTCGAGATCTCGATCGCGGCCGGGTCGCGGTCGACGCGGCCGCACCACTCCGAGAGCACGCCGAGCTTGCGCTCGAGCGTCGGGACGTCCGAGAAGCTGTGCCAGATGTCGGCGTGCTCGGCGACGATCCGCAGCGTCTTCTTCTCGCCGCCGCCGCCGATCATCACCGGGATGTCGCGGGTGGGCGCCGGGTTGAGCATCGACCACCGGCTGCGGATGCGCGGCATCGCCTCGGAGAGCTCGTCGAGGCGGGAGCCGGGAGTGCCGAACTCGTAGCCGTACTCCTCGTAGTCGCGCTCGAACCAGCCCGAGCCGATGCCGAAGATCAGACGGCCCTCGGCGCCCTTGGCGCTGATGTGGTCGACCGTGCGCGCCATGTCGGCGAGGAGGTCGGGGTTCCGGTAGCTGTTGCAGGTGACCAGCGGGCCGAACTCGATGCGGCTGGTCTGCTCGGCCCAGGCCGCGAGCATGCTCCAGCCCTCGAAGTGCAGGCCGTTCGGCTCTCCCGAGAGCGGGAAGAAGTGGTCCCAGTTGAAGGCGATGTCGACGCCGAGGTCCTCGAGCTCGGCGAGCGTGTCGCGGATGACCTCGTAGGGGACGTGCTGCGGTGCGATCTGGACGCCGATGCGGACGGGGCGCGCGTGTGCGGTTGTCATGCCCTCACGCTAGCGAGCGGTGCGCCTCACGGGGATCCCCGCTGCGGCCCCCGGAGGGACGGCGCGCTACTCCCTCGCCGGGCCCGGCGACGCCGAGGGCGCCTCGTCGCTCGTGGAGCGGGCGAGCTTGACGACGGTGGCCCCCTCGTCGTCGAACAGGCGGAGCCGTCCGCCGTCGATCGAGGCCATCACCGCCTCCGAGAAGATCATCGGCAGTGCGACGCCGTCGCAGGCGATCAGCGTGCTCGGCCCGGCCGACACGGTGAGGGCGCCCTCCTGGTCGATCGACCACTCGCCCTGCGCGCCGTTGCAGCCGTCGGAGCCCGTCCAGGTCCCGTCCTCCGCGATCAGGAGGAACGGCACGTCGGGCGCGTCGTAGGAGACGCCCGTCACCCAGCGGCCGACCAGGTCCTCCGGGGAGGGCGCCGTCATCGCGTCGACCCCGGAGCCCTCGGCGCAGCCGGTGAGCCCGAGCACGGCCGCGAGGACGACGACCCCGCCCGCGCGTCCGGCCGCGACCCGCCTCATCGCCCGAGGAGCTTCTGCAGCTGCTCGAGCTCCTCCGGCGTGGGCTGGGCGCGCTTGCCGGCGCCGCCGCCCAGGCCGAAGCCGGAGCCGCCCGCATCGCCCGGGCGGGGCCCGGAGGTGATCGCCGCGTTCTCGGCCGCGCGCTTCGCGGGGTTGCCGGACTTGCTGCTCTTCTTCTTCTGCGGCTTCGGGCGGCCCTGGTAGCCGGCGCCGGGCACCGGGCCCATCCCGGGGACCGAGGGCATGCCGCCCTTGGCGACCGTCTTCATCATCTTGGCGGCCTGCTCGAAGCGCTGGACGAGCTGGTTGACGTCCGTGACCGTCATGCCGGAGCCGCGGGCGATGCGCAGGCGACGCGAGCCGTTGAGCAGCTTCGGGTTGACCCGCTCCGCCTTCGTCATCGACTGGATGATCGCCTCGGTGCGCACGATCTCGCGCTCGTCGAACTGGTCGAGCTGCTCTCGCATGCCCTTCGCGCCGGGCAGCATGCCGATCATCTTCTTGATCGAGCCCATGTTGCGCAGCTGCTGCATCTGGCCGAGGAAGTCGTCGAGGGTGAACGTGTCCCCCATGATCTTCTCGGCGATCTTGCGCGCCTCGTCCTCGTCGAACGCGGACTGGGCCTGCTCGATGAGGGTCAGCACGTCGCCGAGGTCGAGGATGCGGCTCGCCATGCGGTCGGGGTGGAACTGCTCGAAGTCGTCGAGCGACTCGCCCGTGGAGGCGAAGAGGATCGGGCGGCCGGTGAGCGAGGCGACCGAGAGCGCCGCGCCTCCGCGGGCGTCGCCGTCGAGCTTGGAGAGGACGACGCCGGTGAAGTCGACTCCCTCCTGGAAGGCCTTGGCGGTCGCGACCGCGTCCTGGCCGATCATCGCGTCGATGACGAACAGGACCTCGTCGGGGTTCGTGACGCGGCGGATGTCGGCGGCCTGCTTCATCATGTCGGCGTCGACGCCGAGGCGTCCGGCCGTGTCGATGATGACCGTGTCGTACTGCTTGTCGGTCGCGAAGCGGATCGCGTTCTGAGCGACCTTGACCGGGTTGCCGACGCCGTTGCCCGGCTCCGGCGCGTAGACCGCGACTCCGGCCTGCTCGCCGACGACCTGCAGCTGCTGCACGGCGTTGGGGCGCTGGAGGTCGGCCGCGACGAGCAGCGGGGTGTGGCCGTCCTTGCCGAGGTACTTGCCGAGCTTGCCCGCGAGGGTCGTCTTGCCCGCGCCCTGGAGGCCGGCGAGCATGATGACGGTCGGCGGGCGCTTGGCGAACTCGAGCCGGCGCGACTGCCCGCCGAGGATCGCGACGAGCTCCTCGTTGACGATCTGGACGACCTGCTGGGCCGGGTTGAGCGCCTTGTTGACCTCGTCGCCGAGGGCGCGCTCGCGCACCTTGCCGGTGAACTCCTTCACGACCTCCAGCGCGACGTCGGCGTCGAGGAGGGCCCGCCGGATCTCGCGGACGGTGCCGTCGACGTCCGACGCGGAGAGCTTGCCCTTCGTGCGGAGGTTCTTGAAGGTCTCGACGAGTCGATCGGAGAGGGTGCCGAAAGTAGCCATGATGCCCGGAATTCTACCGGAGGCCCGGAGGGTCGGCGGGCGGGGCCGCCGATCGGCTCGCGATCGGCGCGATCACCGCGGAGCGGATTAACTGGTCCGGGTCCAAGAACAGGGTTAGGGTGGCCCGGTGATCGAGACACTGGTGGCGGGCGACTCCGCGGATCCCCTGGACTACGCCGACGGCTGGGAGCTGCAGCGCCGCCTGCACGCCGAGGTGGTGGCGGGCTCGAGGCCGGACACCCTCGTGCTCTGCGAGCACTCCTCCGTCTACACCGCAGGCAAGCGCACCGAGGCGCACGAGCGCCCGGTCGACGGCTCGCCCGTGGTCGACGTCGACCGCGGAGGGCGGATCACCTGGCACGGCCCGGGGCAGCTCGTCGGCTACCCGATCGTGCGGCTCGGCGAGCCCGTCGACGTGGTCGCCTACGTCCGCTCGCTGGAGGGCGTGCTGATCGCCGCTCTCGACGACCTGGGCGTGCAGGGGCGGCGCGTCGACGGGCGCTCGGGAGTGTGGATCCCGAGGGACGGCGGCGCCGACAAGATCGCCGCGATCGGCATCCGCGTCGCCTCGGGCGTGACGATGCACGGATTCGCCCTCAACGTCTCGAACAGCCTCGAGCCCTACGCCCGCATCGTCGCCTGCGGCATCGCCGACGCCGGAGTGACCACGCTCGAGCGCGAGCGCGGCGAGGCTCCGCCCATGGAGGCGGTGCGGGCGCGGGTGGCGGCGCGCTTCTCGGAGGCGGCCCCCGCCTTCTCCGCCCGCATCGAGGAGGTCGCCGCGTGAGCGCCGAGGCCGGCGGCCGCAAGCTCCTGCGGCTGGAGATCCGCAACGCCGAGACGCCGATCGAGCGCAAGCCCGAGTGGATCCGAACGAAGGCCTCGATGGGCCCGGAGTACCGGCAGCTGCAGTCGCTGGTGAAGAGCGAGGAGCTGCACACCGTCTGCCAGGAGGCGGGCTGCCCCAACATCTTCGAGTGCTGGGAGGACCGAGAGGCGACCTTCCTCATCGGGGGCGCCCAGTGCACCCGCCGCTGCGACTTCTGCCAGATCGACACCGGGAAGCCCGCGGACTACGACGCGGACGAGCCCCGGCGCGTCGGCGAGTCCGTGGCGCGGATGAACCTCCGCTACGCGACCGTCACCGGAGTCGCCCGCGACGACCTGCCCGACGAGGGCTCCTGGCTCTACGCCGAGACCATCCGCCAGATCCACGCCCAGGCTCCGGGCACGGGGGTCGAGATCCTGGTCCCGGACTTCACCGGCCGCGCCGAGCACCTGCAGCGGGTGTTCGACGCGGAGCCGGAGGTGTTCGCCCACAACGTCGAGACGGTGCCGCGGATCTTCAAGCGCATCCGGCCGGCCTTCCGCTACGAGCGCTCGCTCGACGTGCTCACCCAGGGCCGGGAGGCGGGGCTGATCACGAAGTCGAACCTCATCCTCGGCATGGGCGAGGAGCGGGAGGAGATCTCGCAGGCGCTGCAGGACCTCCACGACGCAGGCACCGACATCGTGACCATCACGCAGTACCTCCGCCCGACGCCGCGGCATCTGCCGGTGGACCGCTGGGTGCACCCGGAGGAGTTCGTGGCGATCAAGGAGGAGGCCGAGGACATCGGCTTCCTCGGCGTCCTCGCCGGGCCCCTGGTCCGCTCCTCCTACCGGGCCGGCCGGCTCTGGGCGCGCTCGATGGAGTCGAAGGGGCTGCCGGTCCCGGAGCACCTGCGCCACCTCGCCGACGCGGCACTGGGCTTCTCGCAGGCCGTGTAGCCCGCCACCGGGACGGCGCCGGCGCGTCGTTCCGGGCGGGGCCGCTCAGCTGACGAGCTGCTGGGCGAAGACGTGGGGGGTGAAGCCGGTGAGGTCGCCGATGCCCTCGCCCTGGCCGACGAGCTTGATCGGGATGCCGGTGCGCTCCTGGACCGCGAGGACGAAGCCGCCCTTCGCGGAGCCGTCGAGCTTGGTGATGACCAGGCCGGTGACGCCTGCGTGCTCGATGAACGCCTCGGCCTGGCTCAGCCCGTTCTGACCGGTCGTCGCGTCGAGCACGAGCAGGATCTCGGAGATCGGGGCCTGCTTCTCGATGACGCGCTTGATCTTCGTGAGCTCGTCCATCAGCCCGCCCTTGGTGTGCAGGCGGCCGGCCGTGTCGATGATGACCATCTCGACGCCGGTGTCCTTCGCGAACTGCACGGTCTGGAAGGCGACGGACGCCGGATCCTGGCGCTCCTGCTGAGGGCGGACGATCTGGGCGTCGGCGCGCTGCGCCCAGGTGGCGAGCTGGTCGACCGCCGCCGCGCGGAAGGTGTCGGCCGCGCCGACCACGACGCTCCGGCCGTAGTTGCGGAGGAACTTGGCGAACTTGCCGATGGTCGTGGTCTTGCCGACGCCGTTCACGCCGACCACGAGGATCACGGCGGGGCGCTCGCTGAGCTTGAGGGTCGTGTCGTACTTCGACAGACGCTCCTCGAGGGACTCGCGGAGCATCCGCTGCAGGTCGCGCGGGTCGGTGGTGGAGTAGCGGGCGACCTTGGCGCGGAGGTCGTCGACGATCTCCTCGGTGATGTCGGGGCCGAAGTCGGCGGTGATCAGCGCCGTCTCGAGGTCGTCCCAGGTCTGGTCGTCGATCGTGCGCTTCTCGAACAGTCCGCGCAGTGCGCGGCCGAGCGACCAGGAGGTGCGTTCTGCCATGGGTCCAGGCTACCGGCGGGCGCGCCTCCGAGCGGTCGGGGAGGCGGGTTCAGGCCGGGGGCGCGGCGACGCGCTGGCCGACGACGGCCGAGACGCCGTCCTGCCGCATCGAGACGCCGTAGAGGGCGTCCGCGATCTCCATGGTCCGCTTCTGGTGGGTGATGACGATCAGCTGGCTCGAGGTGCGCAGGTCCTCGAAGATGCTGAGCAGTCGGCCGAGATTCGCGTCGTCGAGGGCGGCCTCCACCTCGTCCATGATGTAGAAGGGGCTCGGCCGCGACTTGAAGATGGCGACCATGAACGCCACGGCCGCGAGCGAGCGCTCCCCTCCGGAGAGGAGCGACAGCCGCTCGATCTTCTTGCCGGCCGGCCGCACCGCGACCTCGATGCCGGTGGTGAGCAGGTTCTCCGGGTCGGTCAGGCGGATGCTGCCGGTGCCGCCGGGGAAGAGGACGGGGAACACGTCCGCGAACGCCGCCTGCGTGTCGTCGAACGCGGAGGCGAACACGGTCTGCATCGTCTCGTCGAGCTCCTCGATGATGGTGAGCAGGTCCCGCCGGGTCCCGGTGAGGTCGGCCAGCTGCTCGGTCAGGAACGCGTGCCGCTGCTCCAGCGCGGCGAACTCCTCCAGCGCGAGCGGATTGACGCGGCCCAGCTGCCCCAGCTGCTTCTCGGCCTTCTCGAGGCGGCGGCGCTGCTCCTCGCGGACGTAGGGCCGCGGCTCCTGCTCCTCGTCCGTCTCGTCGGGGACGCCGACTCCGGGACCGTACTCCTCCACCAGCACGTCCTCGGTGAGCCCGAGCTCGGACGCGGCGCGCTCGAGCAGACCGGTGAGCTGCAGCCTCTTCTCGTAGATCTGCAGCTCGAGGCCGTGGACGCTCTCGGTGACGGACTGGAGCCGGTCGCGCACGCTCCCCTCCTCGCGGCGGAGCCCCTGCAGCTCGGCGTTCTGCTGCGAGCGCGCCGCCTCGGCCGCGACGAGCTCGGCCCGGGCCTGCTGGACGGAGCGGTCGACGGAGGCGAGGACGGCGGGGAGCGCGGCGGTCACCTCGGCCGCCGCGTCGCGCTGGCGACGGCGGATCACGGCGCGGCGCGCGGCCTCGTCGGCGGCGGCGCGGTCGGCGGCCAGCTGGCGGGCCAGCGCCTCCCCGCGGGACTGCTCCGCCCGCACCCGCTCCTTGGCGGTCTCGACGCCGAGCCGCGCCTCGATCTCGCGCTCGCGTGCGGTGTCGACGTCGCGCTGCAGACCGTCGCGGGCGCTCGCGTCGAGCACCGGCCGGGGCCTGGCGCGCGCGGCGTCGAGCGCCGACCTCGCCTCCTGGGCCGCGCGCTCGGCGTCGCCGACCCGGTCCGAGGCGACAGCCAGCGCCCTCGAGCCCCGGCCGTGCTCGGCGGTGGCCGCCTCGAGCTGGGCGCGCACGCCGCCGAGCCGCTCGGTGTGGGCGGCACGGGCGGCGTCGTGCTCGCGGAGGGCCGAGAGCGCGCTCGCGGCCTGCTCCTTCGCGCCGCGGAGCGCTCCGGTCTGCTCGGCGAGTTCGAAGCGGAGCCGGTCGATCCCGCCCTCGACCTCCTCCAGCCGGGCGGCGGCGGAGTCGCGCTCGGAGACGAGCTCGATCCGGCTGCGCTGCCCGCCGGAGCCGGCGCTCTGCACGGCGTCGGAGACGGTCGCGCCGTCGCGGGTGACCAGGACGGTGCCCGGATCGATGCGCTCCCTCAGGCGCCGCGCCGCGGCGAGGTCCTCGACCACGAGGAAACGCTCGAGGAGCGAGAGGACCCCGGCCGGCGCCGTGACGAGGTCGCCCGCGCGTTCCGCCCCCTCGGGAACGGTGAGAGCGACGTGCGGCCGGGCGGCGTCGGCGACCAGCAGCTCGACGCGTCCGAGATCGCGCTCCAGCGCGGCGTCCAGAGCCGCGTCGGCTCGGGCTGTCGACTCGACCAGCACGGCGTCGGCGACCGCGCCGAGGGCGGCGGCGATCGCGGCCTCGGAGCCCGGCCGCACCTGGATCCGCTCGGCGACCCGGCCGCGCACCCCCTCGATCCGGGCGGCGATCAGCTCGGCCGAGCCGTCCGAGACGTCGAGGGCCAGCGACAGGGCACCCGTGCGGGCGGCCAGCGCCTCGCGCTCGCGCTCCAGGGCGTGCAGCTCCTCGCGCAGCCGCTCGATTCCGGCCTCGGCGGCCGAGACCGCGGACTGGGCGAGCTCGTAGCCCTCGTCGAGGCCGCCGTCGGGGCCGCGGCCCGCGTCGTCCAGCTCGGCCTCCAGAGCGTCGAGCGCCCGCCGCGCCGCCTCCTTCCGCCGGTCGGCCGCGTCGAGGGTGTTCTGCGCGCGCAGGACCTCGCCCCGGACGGACGCGAGACGGGAGGCGGCGGTGTCGGCCTGCCCCGAGAGGGTGGAGAGCTCGAGGTCGTAGCGCGAGACGAGGGCCGCCTGCGCGGCGATCTCCTCGTCGACCGCGTCGAGGGCGGAGCGGGCGGCGACGGTCGTGCGCTGCGCCTGGACCCACGCCGTCTCCGCGTCGAGGACGGCCTGCCGCAGGCGCTCCAACTCGACCCGCGCCTCCTCCACCTGCGCCGGCGTCACGCGCGGCTGGATCTGCGGCTGCTCGGACTCGAGCTCGAGCATCGCGAGCCGCTGCCCGGCGAGGGCCGAGAGGTTGCGCAGCCGCTCCTGCACCGACTCCAGCTCGAACGAGGTGCGCCGGGCGTCGTCGACCGCGTCGCCGACCGCCTCCGCCTCGATCCGCGCTCGCCGGAGCGTCGCCTGCTCGAGCCGCTGCTGCAGGACCACCCGCTCGCTGTGCCGCTCGCTCTCGGTGCGGGCGAAGCCGTCCAGAGCGGTCCGGAGCGCGACCACGTCGTCGGCGAGCAGGCGCGCCCGGGCGTCGCGCACCACGGCGGCGATCGTCTGCGCCTGCCGTGCGACCTCGGCCTGGCGCCCGAGGGGCTTGAGCTGGCGCCGGATCTCGCCCGCGAGGTCGGAGAGGCGGGTCAGGTTGGCCTGCATCGCCTCGAGCTTGCGGAGCGTCTTCTCCTTGCGGCGTCGGTGCTTGAGGATCCCGGCGGCCTCCTCGATGAACCCGCGCCGCTCCTCGGGGGTCGCGTGCAGCACGGCGTCGAGCTGTCCCTGCCCCACGATGACGTGCATCTCGCGCCCGAGACCGGAGTCGCTCAGAAGCTCCTGCACGTCGAGCAGCCGGCAGCCGCGTCCGTTGATCGCGTACTCGCTGCCGCCGTTGCGGAAGAGGGTCCGGGTGATCGTCACCTCGGTGTACTCGATCGGCAGGGCGCCGTCCGAGTTGTCGATGGTGAGCGCGACCTCGGCGCGGCCGAGGGGTCCGCGGGTGGAGGTGCCCGCGAAGATGACGTCCTCCATCTTGCCGCCGCGGAGCGTCTTCGCCCCCTGCTCCCCCATCACCCAGGCGAGCGCGTCGACGACGTTGCTCTTGCCCGAGCCGTTGGGGCCGACGACGCAGGTGACCCCCGGCTCGAAGGCGAACGTGGTCGGCTGAGCGAAGGACTTGAACCCCTTGAGGGTCAGGCTCTTCAGGTACACCCGGCCGCCTCGCTCCCGTCCACAACGCCTCCACGGTAGCCGACGGCCGCGGCCGGGCCGGGAGGCGGAGCCCCGACCGGCCGACGGACCGCCGCGATCCCGCACCGGAACAGGCGCAGGAGGCCGCCGCGGGCGCCGGGACGTGCACACTGGGGTGGTGAACCGCACCTCCGACCCGGCGCTCCGGATCCGCGAGCTCGCGATCCCCGAGGCCGTGGGCGCCGACGGCTGGAGCGACTTCCTCGCCCTGACCGCGATCGGCGATGCGGTGGGGACCGCCCCGGACTGCCGGGCCGTCTACATCTGGAACGCCGAGGAGAACCGACCGATGCTCGCCGTGAACGAGGCCGTCGGCTTCACCCCCGTCGCCCACGAGGGCCAGTGGAGGAAGGAGCTCTCATGACCCCGCTCGTCGAGCCCGGACCGCCGCTGACCGCCGCCGAGCGCGAGCGGTTCGCCCGGCAGATCCGCCTGGCGCCCCTCGGGGAGCTCGGACAGCGGCGCCTCCGGAACGCGCGCGTGCTGATCCTCGGCGCGGGCGGCATCGGCTCGCCGGTGATCACGGCGCTCGCCGCGGCCGGGATCGGGCGGCTCGGCATCGTGGACGGCGACGTCGTCGAGCTCTCGAACCTGGCGCGGCAGACGGCGCACGACGACTCCTCGGTGGGCCGGTCGAAGGCGGAGTCGGCGGCGGCGACCGCGCGGCGGCTCTCCCCCGGCATCGACGCCCGGGCCTTCCCGGTGTCGCTGATCTCGGCCAACGTCGACGCCCTGGTGGCGGGCTGGGACGTCGTGGTCGACGGCTTCGACACCTTCGGCGCGCGCTACCTCGCCTCGGACGCGACGACGCGCGCCGGGATCCCGCACGTGTGGGGGTCGGCGCTCGGCTTCGACGGGCAGCTCTCGACCTTCTGGGCCGGCGCTCCGGGCGGAGGGGTGACCCTGCGCGCGCTGCACCCCGAGGCCGAGGACGCGGGCGACAGCTGCTCGACGGTGGGCGTGCTGGGCGCGCTCTGCGCGCTGATCGGCTCGGCCATGGCGGCCGAGGTCGTGAAGCTCGTGACCGGGGCGGGCGAGCCGCTGTTCGGTCGCGTCCTCGTGCACGACGCTCTCGACTCCTCCTGGGCCGAGCTCCCTCTCGAGCGGCGGGTGCCGCCGGTCCCGGAGCGGCGGGCCGCGGCGGGATCGATCACGGCGGCCGAGCTGCGGGAGCGGCTGGCCGGGCCGACGCCCCCGACCGTCGTCGACCTCCGCGAGGACGACGAGGACCGGACCGTCGCGGTGCCCGGTGCCGTGCGGATGCCGATGTCGCGCTTCGACCCCGTCGCTCTGCCGGCCGGTCCGCTCGTGCTGCACTGCGCCTCCGGGGTCCGATCGCGTCTCGCGGCGGAGCGCGCGGCGGCGGCGGGCGTGGCGTCCGACTCGCTCGACGGCGGGATGGCGTCGTGGCGGGAGCGGTGACCCGTGCCGCGGCCGCGTGCGCCGCGGTACGGGTGGGGTGAGGCGCACCCAGCGCCCTGCCGATCGGCGACCCGGGATGTTCGGTGCTCGCAGCGGAGAGGATCCGTCCTTCTCCGCGGATCAGGGCGGAGCAGTGTCCGAAGCTGATCGGCGGTGGCGTGCTCGCGGCCACCGTTCCGAGGAGAGCACCCATGCCGACGCCTTCACCGCACTCCGCGCGGCAGGCGGCGCTGCTCGATCCTCCCGACCCGCTCGACCCCGGCGCGGAGGCGTGATGCCCGAGGTCTGGAGTCCCGCCGAGAGGCGGCTGCGTCGGCTCGGCTGGATTCCGCGGCGCCCCCTGCCGCGAGGTGCCGTCTGCGACGCGATCGTCTCGCCGCGCCTCAGCCTCAGCCGCGCCTGGCTGCAGACCGGGGAGTTCGAGGTCCTCCCCCATCCCGGAAGGCTCCGCGTGCTCTTCAGCCTCGACGGGACCGGCCGCCTCTCCGCCCGGGGCCGCGACCACCGGCTCCCGGCCGGCAGCGCTCTCGTGACCCGCGCCTCGACGGTGCAGTACGCGGCGGCGCTCAGTCCGTGGGCGCGCTTCGAGTGGCAGCTGCGCCCCTCGGTGCTCCGCGCGAGCGAGTTCGCCTCGCTCACGGACCGGGTCCTCGCCCTCCCCGAGGCCTACTGGCGCGCACTCACCGGTGCGGCGAACACCGTCCTCACTTTCGGCGTCGAGCCCTCGGACGCGGCCTTCGAGCACTTCGAGATCGCGAGCGAGCACCTCCTGGCCTCGGCCTTCTCGGCGCTGCTGCCCTCCTCTGACCGGGAGGACCGGTCCCCCGCCGCCGTGTACGCGAACGGCACGCGCCTGATCGAGCGGCACTACCGCGACCGCTCCTTCACGGTGGAGACGCTCGCGGAGAGTCTCGGCGTGTCGGTCAGCCACCTGCACCGGGCGTTCTCGGCCGCCGGCACCACCCCTCGTCAGCGGATCGAGCGCGCGCGGGCCTTCGAGGCGCAGCGCCTCCTCGACGAGCTCGGCCCGCGGGCGGCGACGGACCTGGACCGCGTGGCGCGGTCGGCCGGCTTCAGCTCGCGGATCCACATGCAGCGGACCCTCCGCCGGATCGACGACGCGGGCTGACGTGCGCCGCCGCGTCCCCCGCGCCGGACGGGCTCCCGGCGAGGAGGCGCCCTGAGCGGCTCCCCCGGCCCGGCGGCGCGACGGAACGTCCACGGTCGGGCATGGAATCTCGTCGCGGCCCGTTCCGCGTCGACCGGAGGCCGGACGTTCGGCAGGATCGGCGCGTCCACCACCCCTCGCAGGAAAGAAAGAAAAGGAACACCATGACGGACACCAACTCCCTGGACCCGACGGCAGCGCACTCGCGCTCCCTCCCCCCGCGGATCGACTCGACCCGCGGGGGGCCCGCCCGGCGGACGATCATGTCGGGTGCGGCCTGGTCCGTCCCCGTCGTCGCCGCGGCGGTCGCGACCCCCGCGGCCGCCGCGTCCACCGGCCTCACCCTCGCCTTCGACGCCCCGGCGTACTCCTTCCCCGCCTGCACCACGAGAACGGTCTCCGTCCTCGCCACGACCAACGGCGCTCCCGCTGCCGGCGACACGGTCACCATCACTCTCCCCGCCGGCCTGACCAGCGGCGGCGCGCAGACCGTCAGGGCGACGACCGGCGCGGACGGACGCGTGAGCATCCCGGTCACGGCCGGGAACGTGGCGCAGAACGGCATCACCCTCTCCGCCGTCTCCGGCGCCGCGGGCGCGACGGCGACCGCGAGCACCACCGCGACCACGGGGACCGCCGTCCGGTACGTCACCGACGGCGGACGGACGACGACGGAGTCGAACGGCAACGTGCCCTCGGGAGCCAAGACCGTCGGACCCCGGTACTACCTGACGGAGTCGGGCGAGCTCTATCACGGCGGGGGGCGGATCGCGCGCGGCGTCACGAGCGTCCAGGGCTTCCGCGACGAGCAGAACCGCGACGTCGCCGACTTCGTCGTCGACGGCGTCTTCTACCGCTTCGTCACCGGAGACGCCGCGCCGAAGGCCATCGGGAGCGGCGTGCCGGCCGGATCGACGGTCCATGCGCCCGCCTTCTACGTCACACCGAACGGCGAGCTGCGGCGCGCCGGCGGAGCCCTCGTGACCACCGGAGTGACGAGCGCGGACTCCTTCCGCGACCAGAGCAACAACGACGTCATCGACGTGATCGTCGGCTCGGAGCTAGTCCGCTACATCTCCTCCACGAAGAACCAGGTCTACGCCAGGAACGTTCCGGCAGGATCGACCGCCTTGGCGCCCTCGTACCACCTGACGCCGGACGGGCGCCTCTTCAACAGCAGCATCCTGGTCGCTACCGGGGTGACCAGTGCCGACGCCTACCGCGATCGACAGAACCGTGACGTCGTGGACGTGATCCAGAACGGCGCTCTCGTCCGGTACGGCGCGTTCGCGGACAGGACGCAGCCGCAGATCCGCGTCGCCTCCGGTGTGCCCTCCGACGCCACCATCTTCGCGCCGGACGCCTACGTGACCCGGGACGGCCGGGCCTTCGTCAGCGGCGTGCTGGTCGCCACCGGAGTCTCCTCGGCGTTCGGATTCCTCGACGTGCAGAACCGCAACGTGCTCGACACGATGACCAACGTCCTGTGCCCGTGACGCACGGGATCGGCCGCTGATCCGGTCCTGCCCCGCCGCACGCGGGTCCGAGGGAGGCGTCCCGCGGGTCCCTGTGCGGCGGGACAGGACCAGTCCGTCCTCGGGATGCAGCGTCCTCCAGAAGCGCGGACGCACCTGCTGCGGACCGCGCGGAGCGGACGCACGGGTCCGGTCGAGGACGGCTCGTCACGGAGGGCTCTTCGGGGTCAGCCGCCGGCGAACGGCGGCAGGACGTCGACCGCGGCATCGGGACGCAGCGGCGTGGCCCTGTTCGCGGTCGACACGCCGTCGACCAGGTAGGTGCACCGTGCGAGCACGTCGGCGGCCGAGGGCGCGGAGGCGACGAGTCTCTCCTCGAGAGCGCCCAGGTCGGGCACCTCGTCGAGCTCGTCGGAACCACGGCCGAGGGCGGCCTTGGCCGCCGCGAAGTAGCGGACCCGCATGCTCATCCGCCGATCGCGCTCATCGTGCGCTCGGGCTGCACGAAGCCCGCCCGGTTCATCTCGTGTCCCGCGGGCTTGGCCCACATCGCCCCGCGCCAGAGCTGGGCGACCTCGTGGTCGTCCGCGCCCGCGCGCATCGGGCCGAGCAGGTCCGTCTCCTCGTTCGAGAAGAGGCAGCTGCGGACACCTCCCTCGGCGGTAAGCCGGGTGCGGCGGCAGTCGTCGCAGAAGTTCTCGGTGACGGACGCGATGATCCCCACCTGGCCGAGCACCTCGGACCCCCCGGCCTCGCGGACGTCGAAGAGCTCGGCGGGGGCGCCGTCGCGGGGGGCCGCGTGCGGGCTGAGCGAGAAGCGCTCCGAGAGCAGCGCCCGGATGTCCGCGGCGGTGATCATGGTCGCGCGGTCCCAGCCGTGGTCGGCGTCGAGCGCCATCTGCTCGATGAAGCGGAGCTGGTGGCCTCCCGCGAGGGCCCAGGCGAGCAGCTCCGGGGCCTCGTGGTCGTTGATCCCGGGCAGGAGCACTGCGTTGATCTTGGTCTGGTCCAGGCCGGCGGGACCGAGCGCGTCGATGCCCGCGAGCACGCGGTCGAGGAACGGGCGACGGGTGACCTTCGCGAAGGTCTCGGCGCAGATCGAGTCGAGCGAGACGTTGACGCGGTTCAGGCCGGCGTCGGCGAGCGCCGCCGCCCGACCCGACAGGCCGATCGCGTTCGTGGTGAGCGAGATCTCGGGGCGCGGGTCGAGGGAGGCGACGTCGCGGATGATGTCGACGAGGTCCTTGCGCAGGAGCGGCTCGCCGCCGGTGAAGCGGATCTGGCGGACGCCGAACTGCTCCACGGCGATGCGCGCGAGGCGGAGGATCTCCTCGCGGCTGAGCAGGGACGCGGGCGGCTGGAACGGCAGGCCCTCCGCCGGCATGCAATAGGTGCAGCGCAGATTGCACTTGTCCGTCAGCGAGATCCGCAGATCGTCCGCGACGCGCCCGTAGGTGTCCAGGAGGAGCGGGGTGGCGGGGCGGTCGGCCGGGAGGACCGCGCTGCGCTGTCGGGGCCGGAAGCCCGGGATCCCCAGTGCTGTGCTCATCCGCTCACACTACGCCGCGGAACCGGGCGCGACCCGGCAAGATGGACTCGGTCCCGCCGCCGGTCGGGCTCCGCCGCTCGCGAGAGGACACGATGACCTCGATCGACCTGCACGCCGCCCGGGTGCGGGCGCTGCTCGCGCCGCTGGCCACGCGGGGTGCCCGCGAGACCCTGAGCCTGGAGCCGGCCGCCGTCGCCGCCGATCCGGGCGCGTACGACCGGCGGGTCCTCGCCCGCTCCGTCGACTCCCCGCTCGACCTGCCGCGCTTCGACAACTCGCAGATGGACGGCTTCGCGGTGCGGGCGGCCGACCTCGACGCGGCGGCGCCGGAGCATCCCGTCGCCCTGCCCGTCTCGGCGCCGATCCCCGCGGGCGACCGGGCGCCGCGGCACGAGCCCGGCACGGCGACACCGATCATGACCGGCTCGCCGCTGCCGGAGGGGGCCGACGCCGTCGTCCCGGTCGAGCGCGTCGATCCTCCGCGCTTCCCCGCGGCGGGCAGCGTCGCCTTCGCGCACCCGGTGGTGCCGGCGACCTTCGTCCGAGCCCGGGGCAGCGACGCCCGCCGCGGCGAGCTCGCCCTCCCGGCCGGCACGGTCCTCCGCGCGGCCCACTACGGACTCCTCGCCTCCCTCGGGCTGACCGAGGCGGAGGTGCTGCCGCGACTCCGGGTGCTCGTCGTCCCCACCGGCAACGAGATCCGTCCCGCAGGCGCCGTCCTCGAGGAGGCGCAGATCCACGACGCGAACGGCGCCCTGCTGGCCGAGGCCGTCCGCGAGGCGGGCGCGCTGCCCGTCGTCGCCGCCTGCACGAGCGACCGGGCCGAGGACCTCCTGGCGCTGCTCGAGGAGCACGCGGGCGCGGCCGACCTGGTGATCACGGTCGGCGGCGTCAGCGCGGGCGCCTACGAGGTCGTCCGCGACGCGCTCGGCCCGGCGGGCTCGGAGTTCGGCCACGTCGAGATGCAGCCGGGCGGCCCGCAGGGCCTCGGTCTCGTGCGCGTGGCCGAGGGGCTGCACCTGCCGGTGGTCTCGCTTCCCGGGAACCCGGTGAGCGCCCTGGTCTCGTTCGAGGTGTTCCTCCGGCCTGTGCTGCGCTCGCTCGCGGGACGGACGCCCGCCGAGCGGCCGCGGCTCCGTGCGCGCCTCGGCACGGCGCTCGACTCGCCCGCGCACCTGCACCAGATCCGCCGCGGAGTCCTCGACGACGAGGGCCTCGTGCACCCGGTGGGCGGGCCCGGCTCGCACCTGCTGGCGTCCTACGCCCGCTCCACCGTGCTCATCCACGTCCCCGTCGGGACGGACCACGCAGCGACCGGCGACACGGTCGAGATCTGGAGGATCGATGACTGAGAGCGATCGTCTCACCCATGTGCGCGGCGACGGAGCCGTGCACATGGTCGATGTGAGCGCGAAGGAGGTCACGGCGCGCACCGCCGTCGCCGAGGGCTACGTCGAGACCTCGCCCGAGGTGGTGCGGCTCCTCGAGCAGGGCGAGCTGCCCAAGGGCGAAGCGCTCGGCGTGGCGCGGATCGCCGGGATCCTCGGCGCGAAGGCGACCTCGACCCTCATCCCGCTCTGCCACCCGCTGGCGCTGGACGGCGTCGACGTGGACCTCGAGCCGCAGGACGGCCGCGTCCGGATCGAGGCGCGCGTGCGCACGACCGGGCGCACCGGCGTCGAGATGGAGGCGCTGACCGCGGTCAGCGTGGCCGCTCTCACGGTCTACGACATGATCAAGGCGGTCGATCGCGGTGCCGCGATCACCGGTATCCGTGTGCTCGCGAAGGCGGGCGGGAGGAGCGGCTCGTGGACGAGCGGAGGAACCCCGTGACGCGGCGGGCGGTGGCGGTCGTCGCCTCCACCCGTGCCGCCTCCGGCGTGTACGAGGACCGGACGGGACCGGCGCTGGAGGCCTGGTTCACCACCCGCGGCTGGGAGTCGCGGGTGGTCGTCGTGGCCGACGGCGACGCGGTGGGCGAGGCGATCGCCGACGCGATCGGCAGCGGAGTCGACGTGGTCGTGACCACCGGCGGGACGGGCGTCGCCCCGAGCGACGTCACCCCGGAGCAGACCGCCCCCCTCCTGGAGCGGCCCCTGCCCGGCCTCGCCGAGGCGGTGCGCGCCAAGGGCGCCGCCCACGTCCCGACCGCCGTGCTCAGCCGCGGGCTCGCCGGCGTCAGCGGCCGCACCGTCGTGGTGAACCTCCCCGGTTCCCCCGGCGGCGTCCGCGACGGGATCGACGTGCTCGACCCGGTGATCGGGCACCTGCTCGACCAGCTCGGAGGCGGCGACCATGCCCGCTGAGCCGGTCGCCCTCGCCCGGCTCGCGGCCGAGGCCATCACCGTCGACGAGTGTGAGCAGGCGGTCGACTCCCCGACGCACGGCGCCGTCGTGACCTTCGCGGGCGTCGTCCGCGACCACGACGAGGGCCGCGGCGTGCTCCGGCTGTCCTACGAGGCGCACCCGGACGCCCCCGCCGCACTCCTCGCCTCCGCCCGCCGCATCGCCGAGCGCTGGCCCGACGTCCGGATCGCCGCCGTGCACCGGGTCGGCGACCTCGTGGTCGGCGACCTCGCCCTCGCCTGCGCCGTGGCCTCGGCCCACCGCGCGGCGGCCTTCGAAGCCTGCGCGGCACTGGTCGACGACATCAAGGCGTCGGTGCCGATCTGGAAGGAGCAGTCCTTCGTCGACGGCAGCTCGGAGTGGGTCGCGAGCCTCGGCTGATCTTCCTTCGAGCCCGTCCCCGCCGGGCTCGGCGCGGTCGGCCGGAGAGGGTGGTCACGTTTCGCAGAGCGGGGAGCGATCGCCTAGATCGATCCGCTGGCACGCGGATCGATCGTTCGGCTCGGGGGTGTTTCACACCGAGCCCGTCCCCGCCGGGCTCGGCGCGGTCGCGGTGCTCGTCCCCGAGCCCGTCCCCGCCGGGCTCGGCGCAGTCGGCTTTCCGGCGTGGATGCGATTCGCAGAGCGGGGAGCGAGCGCCTAGACCGATCCGCTGGCACGCGGATCGATCGTTCGGCTCGTGGGGAGAGCGAGGGGGTGGCGGGTCGACATCGGGAGGTCGCCCACTGATCCGCAAGGTCGGGGCCCGGGGTGTGGCGCAGCGGATGGCGGATCCGCCGGGGGGACGGGGAGCGGAGCCGCGGCAGGACGGGGT
>NZ_PSTP01000007.1:0-102089 GCF_002930935.1 Rathayibacter sp. AY1A2
TCCTCGGAGCAGGAGGTGACGAAAGATCGTCGGGCGGCTTCCGCTAGATCGTCGGGCGGCTGCCACTACTGGGCTGAGCCGGCGCTGTTGGGAGGTGAGTCGGAGCGAGTGACGGGAATCGAACCCGCGCCATCTGCTTGGGAAGCAGAAGTTCTACCATTGAACTACACTCGCGCGGCGCCGCTCGGGCGCACCAGGACATCGTAGCAAGGCCCGGAGCCGGCCCATGCCCCGGGGTCGCGCCACGCCCTAGGATCGCAGCGTGCTCCTCTCCGACCGCGACATCTCGCTCGAACTCGCCTCCGGCCGCGTGGGGCTCGCCCCGCACGATCCGTCGATGCTGCAGCCGTCGTCCGTCGATGTGCGCCTCGACCGCTTCTTCCGGCTGTTCGACAACCACCGCTACCCGTACATCGATCCGGCCGAGGACCAGCCCGAGCTGACCCGCCTGGTCGAGACGCCGCAGGGCGAGCCGTTCATCCTCCACCCGGGAGAGTTCGTGCTCGGCTCGACCTACGAGGAGGTGTCGCTGCCGGACGACATCGCGGCGCGCCTCGAGGGCAAGAGCTCTCTCGGACGGCTCGGGCTGCTGACCCACTCGACCGCCGGATTCATCGATCCGGGCTTCACCGGCCACGTCACCCTCGAGCTCAGCAACGTCGCGACGCTCCCCATCACGCTCTGGCCGGGGATGAAGATCGGCCAGATGTGCTTCTTCCGCCTCAGCTCGCCCGCCGAGAAGCCCTACGGCTCGGCGGAGTACAGCTCGCGGTACCAGGGCCAGCGCGGTCCGACCGCGTCGCGCTCGGCGCTCGGCTTCCACCGCACGGACGTCTACACCGACTGACGCCGGCGCAGGGATCAGGGCGCGGGGGTCAGCCCAGCAGGCGGGGGAGCTGCAGCACGAGCCAGGGGGAGAACGCCCAGGGGGTCGAGCGGACGGCGGCGAGCGTCGCCTCGGCGTCGACCCACTCGTAGTCCATGACCTCGTCGAGGCGCGGATCGAGGGCGTCGCGGCTCGACAGCGTCGCCGTGTAGACGGGGCAGATCTCGTTCTCGACGACGCCGGACGCGTCGACCGCGCGGTAGCGGAAGTCCGGCAGGGCGACCTCCAGCGTGGCCAGCCGGGCGCCGAGCTCGCGCTCGGCCCGGCGGACGACGGCGTCCTCGATCCGCTCGCCCGGGGCGGGGTGCCCGCAGAAGGAGTTGGTCCAGACGCCCGGCCAGGTGCGCTTCTCGAGTGCGCGGCGGGTCACCAGAAGCGCGCCGTCCGGGGAGAAGACGTGGCAGGAGAACGCGAGGTGCAGGGGAGTGGCCGTGTCGTGCACGGTCGCCTTGTCGGCGACCCCCACGGCGTTCCCGGCCTCGTCGAGGAGGACCACCTGCTCGATCCGGTCCGTCTGCACAGTGGCGGCTGGCGAAGTCATACCCGCAAGTCAAGCACGCCGCAACACATCAGCCGGCTTATCGTCCTGGTTCTCCCCTTTGTTAGCCTTCCCATGTGGATACGCGCGACCCCGTGGTTCTGTCCCGGTTGAGGCAGGAGCACGTCGATGCCGTCCTGGACAGGTTCTTCTCGTTGGCGAGGTCCCGGGCGTTGCGTCTCGGACCCCGCTACCTGACCCTCTGGCAGACGCTGGAGGCCAACACCCGCGGCGGCAAGCGCTTCCGCCCGCTGATGGTGATCTCCGCGTACGAGGCCCACGGCGGCCAGGATCCGGAGGCCGCCGCCCATCTCGGCGCGGCGTTCGAGCTGCTGCACACCGCGCTGATCGTGCACGACGACGTGATCGACCGCGACTTCGTGCGCCGCGGCGGCCCGAACGTCTCGGGCAGCTACCGCGACGAGGCGACGACCGCGGGCCTCTCCATCCCGATCGCCGAGCACCGGGGCACCTCGGTGGCCGTGATCGCCGGGGACCTCGCCCTCACCGGCGCCCACCGCCTCGTCGAGGGCGTCGGCGCCTCCGACGGCGTGCGGGCCCGCCTGCTCACCCTGCTCGACGAGGCCGTCTTCGCCTCCGCCGCGGGTGAGCTGGCCGATGTGGACTTCTCCCTCATGCCGGGCATGCCCTCGGTCGACGAGGTGCTCGAGATGGAGCGCCTCAAGACGGCCGTCTACTCGTTCGAGGCGCCGCTGCAGGCCGGAGCGATCCTCGCGGGGGCCTCGGACGCCGCGGTGGACGCGCTCGGCGAGTTCGGCCGCTGGATCGGCATCGCCTACCAGATCGTCGACGACCTGCTCGGCGTCTTCGGCTCGGAGGGGCAGACCGGCAAGACCACGCTGGGCGACCTCCGCGAGGGCAAGCGCACCGTCCTCATCGCCCACGCGGCCGGCACGGACTGCTGGCCCGACATCGAGGCGCTGATCGGCGACGAGCACCTCGCGCCCGAGACCGCGGAGAAGGTGCGCGGCATCCTCGAGGAGTGCGGCGCCCGCAGCTACGCCGAGGGGCTCGCGAACCGGTTCGCCGACCGCGCCTGGGCGGCGCTGGAGACGCCCGCGGTGTCGGAGGCCTTCCGCAACGAGGTCCGCCCGCTCGTGGCCAGCGTGGTCGGGCGCACCCGATGAGCGCTGTCCGCCACGCGCGGATGCGCGCGACGATGCGCTCCGCCCGGCCGTGCCCCCGTACGGTGGCACGATGAGCCGCCAGAGCGAACTGTACGACCGCGTCGCGCACGAGTCGTCCGCGCAGGTGATCCGCCGCTACTCCACCTCCTTCGGGCTGGCCACGCGCCTGCTCTCCCCGGGCGTCCGCGAGCGGGTGGAGGACGTCTACGCCCTCGTGCGCGTCGCCGACGAGATCGTCGACGGCGTCGCCGAGGAGGCCCGTCTCGATCGGGCCGCGGTGGAGGAGTCCCTCGACGCCTTCGAGGCCGAGACGGAGCGCGCGCTCGCCTCCGGCTACAGCTCCAACCTCGTGATCCACGCCTTCGCTCGGACCGCGCGGGCGACCGGATTCGGCACCGAGCTCACCCGGCCGTTCTTCGCGTCGATGCGCGCCGACCTCCGCGAGACCGAGCACACCCCCGAGTCCTTCGAGGCCTACGTCTACGGCTCCGCCGAGGTCGTCGGGCTGATGTGCCTGCACGTGTTCCTCGCGGCGCCGGACGCGGGGCTCGTCTCCGAGGCCGCCCGCGCGCGGCTCGTGGCCGGAGCGCGCCGCCTGGGGGCCGCGTTCCAGAAGGTCAACTTCCTCCGCGATCTCGCCGCCGACGTCGACGGCCTCGGCCGCAGCTACTTCCCCGGAGTCGACCCGCGGGCGTTCTCCGAGCGCGACAAGGCCTCGCTGCTCGCCGACCTCGACGACGACCTCGCCGAGGCCGCAGCCATCGTGGCCGAGCTCCCGCGCTCGAGTCGGCGCGCGGTCCTGCTGGCCCACTCCCTCTTCGCCGCCCTGGCCGACCGGATCCGCGCGACGCCCGCCGAGGAGCTCCTCCGCGCCCGCGTCAGCGTGCCCACGGCCGCCAAGGCGGCGCTCGCGGCCAAGGCGGCCGTGTCGACGCTCGGCCCGCGCCTGGGCCCCGGCCCCGTCCGCGCGACCCGCTCGAGGACCGGCCCGCACCGCGCCGTCGTCATCGGCGGGGGGATCGGCGGACTCGCCTCCGCCGCGCTGCTCGCGCGCGACGGCTACGACGTGACCCTCCTGGAGGCGCGCGAGGCCGTCGGCGGCCGCGCCGGCTCGTGGGAGCACGAGGGCTTCCGCTTCGACACCGGTCCCTCCTGGTACCTGATGCCCGAGGTGTTCGACCACTTCTTCCGCCTCATGGGCACCAGCGCCGAGGAGCGCCTCGACCTCGTCACGCTCGACCCCGGCTACCGGGTCTACAGCGAGGGCGTCGACGAGCCGATCGACGTGCTCGCCGACCTCGAGTCGAACCTCGCGCTCTTCGAGAGCATCGAGCCCGGAGCGGGCGAGCGGATGCGCGCGTACCTCGACTCCGCGCGCGACACCTACGAGATGGCCAAGCGCCGCTTCCTCTACACGAGCTTCTCGTCCTTCCTCCCGCTGCTGCGCCGCGACGTGCTCAGCCGGACCGGGAGGCTCGGCCGCCTGCTGCTCACTCCGCTCGACACGTTCGCGGCGACGGCGGTCACCGACAACCGGCTGCGCCAGATCCTCGGCTACCCGGCCGTCTTCCTCGGCTCCTCGCCGTTCGCCGCGCCGAGCATGTACCACCTGATGAGCCACCTCGACCTCGCCGACGGCGTGCTCTACCCGATGGGCGGATTCACGAAGCTGATCGAGGCGGTCGCCGACGTCGCCGAGGAGGCCGGCGTCACCGTCCGCACGTCCTCGCCCGCGACGCGGATCCTCACCACCCGCTCGCCCCGCGGCCGACGCCGCGGCGCCGAGGTCGTCGGAGTCGAGTTCACGGGCCCCGACGGCACGGAGCGGATCCCCGCCGACCTGGTCGTCAACGCCTCCGACCTCTTCACCACCGAGCAGTCGCTCCTCCCCGAGGAGCTGCGGACCTACCCGCCCGCCTACTGGGAGAAGCGCGAGCCCGGCCCGAGCGCCGTCCTCGTCCTCCTGGGCGTGCGCGGGGAGCTGCCCGAGCTCGAGCACCACACCCTGCTCTTCACGAAGGACTGGCGCGACAACTTCGACAAGATCTTCGGCGAGCACCCGACCGTGCCCGACCCCGCGTCGATCTACGTCTGCCGCCCGAGCGCGACCGACGCGAGCACGGCTCCGGAGGGGCACGAGAACCTGTTCGTGCTCGTGCCGATCCCGGCCGACACCTCGATCGGCCACGGCGGAGTCGACGGCGCGGGCGACGCGCGCGTCGAGGCCATCGCCGACCAGGCCATCGCGCAGATCGCGTCCTGGACCGGCGCGACCGACCTGGCCGAGCGGATCGTCGTCCGCCGCACGATCGGCCCGGCCGACTTCGAGAGCGACCTCGGCGCCTGGCGCGGCTCGATGCTCGGACCGGCCCATGTCCTCTCGCAGAGCGCCTTCTTCCGGGCCGGGAACGTCAGCAGGCACGTCGACGGACTGCTCTTCGCCGGCAGCTCCACGATCCCCGGCATCGGCCTGCCGATGTGCATCATCAGCGCCGAGGTCATGCTCAAGCGCGTGCGCGGCGACGTGTCGACCGAGCCGCTGCCCGTGCGGGAGGCGCCGTCCGCTCCGGTCGCGCCCGTCGCCGTGGGGGAGTAGGCGTGGGGATCCTCTACCTGCTCGCGCTCCTCGTCTCGATCACCGGGATGATCGTGCTCGACCGCCGCTTCCGGCTGTTCTTCTGGGCGGACGCGCGACGCGCGGCGATCGTGCTGCCCGTGGGAGTCGCGTTCTTCCTGGTCTGGGACCTCGTGGGGATCGGCCTGGGTGTCTTCTTCCGCGGAGAGACCTCCTACATGACCGGCCTGCAGATCGCGCCGGAGCTCCCGGTCGAGGAGGTCCTCTTCCTCACCCTGCTCTGCTACCTGACGATGGACGTGCACGGCTTCCTCTCGCAGCGGGTCGCCCGGCGGGCGGAGGCGCGCGCGTGACCTACCTCCTCCTCAACGCCGTGTTCCTCGCGCTGGTGCTGGTGCTGCTGCTGCTCGCGCTGCGCCGACGCGTCCTGCGCCTGCCCGCCGTCCTCGGCACCCTCGCCGTGCTGCTGGTGATGACCGCCGTCTTCGACAACATCATGATCGGAGTGGGCCTGCTGGTCGCCTACGACGACGACCTGATCTCGGGGATCCGGATCGGCGTCGCTCCGATCGAGGACTTCGCCTACGCGATCGCCGCGGCCCTCGCCCTCCCGGCGCTCTGGGTGCTCCTGCCCTCGCGTCGTCGGAGCGAGCCGTGAACCGGCTGCGCGCGCTGTTCGTCTCGAGCCGCCCGCTGAGCTGGGTCAACACCGCCTACCCGTTCGCGGCGGCGTACCTGCTGACCACCCGCGAGATCGACCTCGCCTTCGTGCTCGGCACGATCTACTTCCTCATCCCCTACAACCTCGCGATGTACGGGATCAACGACGTCTTCGACTACGAGTCCGACCTGCGGAACCCCCGCAAGGGCGGCGTCGAGGGCGCCGTGCTCGACCGGAGCGAGCACCGCGCGACGCTGATCGCGGCGGTGGCCACGAACGTGCCGTTCCTGGTGGCGCTCGTGCTGCTCGGGTCACCGGTCTCGTGGCTGGTCCTCGCGATCAGCGTCTTCGCCGTGATCGCCTACAGTGCGCCGGGGCTCCGCTTCAAGGAGCGCCCGTTCGTCGACTCGCTGACCTCGGCGACCCACTTCGTCAGCCCGGCCGTCTACGGGATCGCCCTCGCGGGCACCGTGGTCACCGGACCTCTGGTGGCGCTCCTCGTGGCGTTCTTCCTCTGGGGGATCGCGAGCCACGCCTTCGGCGCGGTGCAGGACATCCTGGCCGACCGCGCGGGCGGCATCGGCTCGATCGCGACCGTGATCGGAGCGAAGGCGACCACGCGCTTCGCCATCGCCGCCTACGTCGCGAGCGGCCTGCTCCTGCTCCTGCTGCCCTGGCCGGGGACCCTCGCGGCGATCCTCGCGGTGCCGTACGCGGTGAGCATCTGGCCGTACCGGTCGCTCGAGGACGCCGAGGCTGAGCGGGCGAACGCGGGCTGGAAGCGCTTCCTCGCGCTGAACTTCCTGACCGGCTTCCTCGTCACGCTCCTGCTGATCGTGTTCTGGATCGCCACGGTCTGATCCGCGGCCGGCGGCGCGCGGGGAGGGGCCTCGCCAGCGTCTCCGCGGGCCGGGCCTCGTCAGTCCCGGCGGGCGGGCGGAGCGAGCCGCGGCTCCGGCACGACGGGGGCGGTGGCCGGCGGGCGGCGCACCGGCAGGAGCAGCACCAGCCCCACGGCGAGGACGAGGACGAGCCCGAGGATGCCCCAGTACTGCACGTTCGCCTCGCCGCTGCCCGAGACGGCCGCGGCGATCGAGACGGCGGCTGCGAAGGCGGCGGGCGCGAGGAACGAGGCCGCCCGCCCGGTGGTCGCGTAGAGGCCGAAGATCTCGCCCTCGCGTCCCTCCGGGATGAGGCGGGCGAGGTAGCTGCGGCTCGCCGACTGCGCCGGGCCGACGAACAGGCACAGCAGCAGGCCGAAGATCCAGAACACCGTGCTCCCCCCGTCGTGCAGGACGAAGACGGCGGTGCCGCAGACGACCAGGCCGATGAGCGAGGCGACGATCACGGCCTTGGGGCCGATGCGGTCGTCGAGCGCGCCGACCGAGATGGTCGCCACTCCGGCCACGACGTTCGCGGCGATGGCGAACAGGATCACCTCGCCGGCGTCGAAGCCGAAGGTGCCCTGCGCCAGCACGCCGCCGAAGGTGAAGACCCCGGTGAGCCCGTCGCGGAACACCGCGCTGGCGATGAGGAAGGCCACGGTGCTGCGGCTCTCGCGCCAGAGGGCGGCGACCTGCGCGAAGAGCGCGCGGTAGGAGGCGATCACGCCGACGCGCTCCGCCCGGCTCGCCTGTGCCGGCGTCTCCGGCACCGCGACCAGCACCGGGAGGGCGAAGACGGCGAACCACACGCCGGCGACCAGGATCGAGACGCGCACGTCGAGGCCGTCGTCCCCCGTCACTCCGAAGAGCCCGACCTCGGGCGAGATGAAGCCGAAGTACACGATCAGCAGCAGGACGATCCCGCCGACGTAGCCCATGCCCCACCCGAAGCCGGAGACGCGGCCGATGGTCGCCCGGGTCGAGACCTGGAGGAGCATCGCGTTGTAGTTGACGCTCGCGAACTCGAAGAAGACCGTGCCGACCGCGAGCAGTCCGAGTCCCAGCCAGAGGAGGGCCGGGTCGGGGCGCACGAGGAACATCAGCAGGATGCAGAGGACGACGACGGCGGAGTGGATCCCCAGCCAGAGCCGGCGGCGCCCGCCGAGGTCGGCCCGGCGGCCGGTGATCGGCGCGATCACGGCGACGACCACGCCGGCGGCGGCGAGGGACCAGCCGAGCGCGGCCGAGACTCCGCTCGAGGTGCCGAAGAGCCCGTCGGTGGTCAGGTAGACGGTGAAGACGAAGGTAGTCACCACCGCGTTGAAGGCCGATCCGCCCCAGTCCCACAGGCCCCAGGCGAGGACGGGCCAGCGGCCGGTGCGCGTCGTCATGGGCCCACCGTAGGGGGAGGAGGTGAACGGCCGGAAGCGGCGGGACCCGCGAGTCTGAGAGTTGAGCCGATGCGACTCAACTTCTTGCCTCCGGACTTGACGCGAGACGACGGATGCGTAAACTTGAGCGTGCGGGGCTCAACTCCCGCAGAGGATTCCGCACCACCCGTCAACTGACCGGCAGCCGCCCGCGCGACGCCGATCGCGAAGGAGAACAACGCATATGTCCCGTGCCGTAGGCATCGACCTGGGAACCACCAACTCTGTCGTGGCCGTCCTCGAGGGAGGCGAGCCCACCGTCATCGCCAACGCCGAGGGCTTCCGCACCACGCCGTCCGTCGTGGCGTTCACCAAGGACGGGGAGGTGCTCGTCGGCGAGACCGCGAAGCGCCAGGCCGTCACCAACGTCGACCGCACCATCGCGTCGGTCAAGCGCCACATGGGCACCGACTGGACCTTCGGCGTCGAGGACAAGAAGTACACCCCGCAGGAGATCTCGGCCCGCATCCTGGGCAAGCTCAAGCGCGACGCGGAGCAGTACCTGGGCGACAAGGTGACCGACGCGGTCATCACCGTCCCGGCCTACTTCAACGACGCCGAGCGCCAGGCGACCAAGGACGCCGGCGAGATCGCCGGCCTCAACGTCCTGCGCATCATCAACGAGCCCACCGCGGCCGCGCTGGCCTACGGCCTCGACAAGGGCAAGGAGGACGAGCTCATCCTCGTCTTCGACCTCGGCGGCGGAACGTTCGACGTCTCCCTCCTCGAGGTGGGCAAGGACGACGACTTCTCGACCATCCAGGTCCGCGCGACCTCGGGCGACAACCGCCTCGGCGGCGACGACTGGGACCAGCGCGTCGTCGACCAC
Source organism: Rathayibacter sp. AY1A2 (assembly GCF_002930935.1). Taxonomy (NCBI): domain Bacteria; kingdom Bacillati; phylum Actinomycetota; class Actinomycetes; order Micrococcales; family Microbacteriaceae; genus Rathayibacter; species Rathayibacter sp. AY1A2. The sequence goes on from NZ_PSTP01000007.1 coordinate 8,952, forward strand.
CTGGTCAAGCGCTTCAAGGACTCGACCGGCGTCGACGTCTCGAAGGACAAGATCGCTCGTCAGCGCCTCAAGGAGGCCGCGGAGCAGGCGAAGAAGGAGCTCTCCTCGAGCACCTCGACCAGCATCCAGCTGCCCTACCTCTCGCTCACCGAGAACGGTCCGGCGAACCTCGACGAGACGCTCACCCGCGCCAAGTTCGAGGAGCTCACCAGCGACCTGATCGAGCGCACCCGCAAGCCCTTCACCGACGTCATCGCCGAGGCGGGCGTCAAGGTCGAGGACATCGCTCACGTGGTCCTCGTCGGCGGCTCGACCCGCATGCCGGCCGTCGCCGAGCTCGTCAAGAAGCTCACCGGCGGCAAGGAGCCCAACAAGGGCGTCAACCCGGACGAGGTCGTCGCCGTCGGCGCCGCGCTGCAGGCCGGCGTCCTCAAGGGCGAGCGCAAGGACGTCCTCCTGATCGACGTGACCCCGCTCTCGCTGGGCATCGAGACCAAGGGCGGGATCATGACCAAGCTCATCGAGCGCAACACCGCGATCCCGACCAAGAGGTCCGAGACCTTCACCACGGCCGACGACAACCAGCCGTCCGTCGCGATCCAGGTCTTCCAGGGCGAGCGCGAGTTCACCCGCGACAACAAGAACCTGGGCACGTTCGAGCTGACCGGCATCGCGCCGGCCCCGCGCGGCATCCCGCAGGTCGAGGTCACCTTCGACATCGACGCCAACGGCATCGTCCACGTGTCCGCGAAGGACAAGGGCACCGGCAAGGAGCAGTCGATGACGATCACGGGCGGCTCGTCGCTGCCCAAGGACGACATCGACCGCATGGTCCGCGAGGCCGAGGAGCACGCCGCCGAGGACAAGGCCCGCCGCGAGGCGGCCGAGATCCGCAACAACGCCGAGACCCTGGCGTACTCGATCGACAAGCTGATCAAGGACAACGAGGACAAGCTGCCCGAGGACGTCAAGTCCGAGGTGCAGGGAGACGTCGACGCGCTGAAGACCGCGCTCGCCGGCGACGACGACGCGGCCGTCAAGACCGCGTTCGACGCCCTCAACGCCTCGCAGACCAAGATCGGCCAGGCGATCTACTCCCAGGACCAGGCCGCGCAGAGCGCCCCCGCGGACGCTCCGGCCGACGGTGACAAGAAGGACGACGAGGACATCGTCGACGCCGAGGTCATCGACGAGGACGAGCCGAAGGACACGAAGTAGCCATGGCAGCCGAGAACGAGCCCCAGGACCTCCCCGAGGAGCAGCCGGCCACCGGCGGCGAGGCGGGAGCCGAGGCGGCGCAGGACGCCCAGGACCAGGAGGGCCTCATCGAGGCCGAGGGGCCCGACGTCGAGACCAGCCTCTCGGACGCCGACCTCTCGTTCCTCTCGGGACAGTCCAGCGCCGAGACGCTCGCGGCCGAGCACCTCGCCGATCTCCAGCGGGTGACCGCGGAGTACGCGAACTACCGCAAGCGCACCGAGGCCAACCGCCAGGTCGACAAGGAGCGGGCGATCGGCGACGCGGTGAAGGTCATCCTCCCCGTGCTCGACGACCTCGACCGCGCCGAGAAGCACGGCGACCTCGCCGAGGGCGGGCCCTTCACGGCCATCGCGCAGAAGCTGCGCGGCGGAGTGGAGAAGCTCGGCCTGGTGAAGACCGGCGCCGTGGGCGACCTGTTCGACCCGAACATCCACGAGGCGATCTTCCAGCAGCCCACCCCCGGCGCCGAGACCTCCACGGTCGCGGACGTCGTCGAGGCGGGCTACTACCTCGGAGGCTCGCTGCTGCGGGCCGCCAAGGTGGTCGTGGCAGTCCCCGCCGACTGACCCCGCCACCGGCACCACCACCGCGGAGGACCCCGCCCCGCTCGGCAGCACGCTGCCGGACCGGGGCGGGGTCCCTCGCCGCATTCGACACAGGAAGAGGCACATGGCCAGCCAGGATTGGTTCGACAAGGACTTCTACAAGGTCCTCGGCGTGTCCAAGGACGTCTCCGCCGCGGACCTGAAGAAGACCTACCGCAAGCTCGCCCGCCAGTTCCACCCCGACTCCAACCCGGGGGACGCGAAGGCCGAGGCGCGCTTCAAGGAGATCAGCGAGGCGTACACCGTGCTCTCGGACGCCGAGCAGCGCAAGGAGTACGACCAGATCCGCGCCATGGGCGGCGGAGCGCGCTTCACCGCGGGAGGCCAGCCCGGAGGGTTCGACGACGTCTTCGGCGGCATGTTCGGCCAGGGCGGGCGCACCTCCTACAGCACCCAGCAGGGCCCGCCGCCCGGCTTCGAGGACATCCTCGGCGGCATGTTCGGCGGCGGAGGCAGCCGCTTCGGCCAGCCCAGCGGCGGCTACCGCGGCTTCGGCGGCCCGCAGAAGGGCGCCGACGTCACCGCCAGCACCACCATCGACTTCCGCACCGCGACCCGGGGCGACACCGTCCAGCTGCAGACCGGCGACGGGCGCACCCTCTCGGTGCGCATCCCCGCCGGCGTGGCCGACGACCAGAAGATCCGCGTCCGCGGCAAGGGCCGCCCCAGCCCGGACGGCGGCGATCCCGGCGACCTGGTGCTCACCGTCTCGGTGCGCAAGCATCCGGTGTTCGAGCGCGACGGGCTGAACCTGCGCGTGACGGTTCCCGTGACCTTCGTCGAGGCCGTCTTCGGCGCGACGATCGAGGTGCCGACCCTCGGCGGCGAGCCCGTCAAGCTCCGGGTCGCCGCAGGCACCCCGAGCGGCCGCGTCCTGCGCGTCAAGGGCCGCGGCGTCACGACCCCCAAGGGCACGGGCGACCTGCTCGCCGTCCTGCAGGTCGCCGTCCCGAGCCACCTGTCCGCCGCCGCCCGTGAGGCCCTCGAGGCCTACGCCGCCGCCGAGCCGGACGAGGACCCGCGCGAGGACATCCTGGAGAAGGCCCGCTACTAGCACCGGATCGGCGCGACCGGTCGGAGGAGGAGACATGGACGAGAACACGCCCGTCTTCGCGATCGCCGTCGCCGCCGAGCTGGCGGGGATGCACCCGCAGACCCTGCGGCAGTACGACCGGCTCGGGCTCGTGAGCCCGACCCGCACCGCGGGCAAGTCGCGCCGCTACTCGATGCGCGACGTGGTGCAGCTGCGCGAGGTCGCCCGGCTCTCCTCCGAGGGCGTCTCTCTCGAGGGCATCGCGCGCATCCTGCAGCTCGAGAACCAGGTGCAGTCGCTCTCGCAGCGGGTGCGCGAGCTGGAGTCGGCGCTCGCCGATGAGCTCCTGAACCGGCCGGGCCGCCGCGTGTTCGCCGCCGGACTCGAGGGGGACGTGGTCACTCTGCGCCACGGCACGCGCGCGCAGCGCCGGACCGAGCTGGTCGTCTGGCGCCCCGCGCCACGATCAGAGGCCGACGACGACGCCACGCCCTGAACGAGGGGTAGCCTGACCGGGCGCCGCCCCGTCATCGCGGCGCCCGTCCCTCCGCTCGGGGCGGAGAGCAGGAGGACCGCCGTGGACCACGACAGCAGCACCCCGCGCGACGAGCGCGACGCCCGCCGGGAGCAGGCCGCCCAGGAGCAGGCCCCCCAGGAGCAGGCGTCGGACGCCTCGCGACAGGAGCAGGCCCCGGACGCCACGCGCGCGTCCCGCAGGACGCCCGTCGTCCCCGACAACGGGTTCTCCCGCGAGTCCTACGCGATCCACGCCACCCGCAGCGACCTCCCCCTCTTCTCGGATGCGCTGAACGCCGGCCGCGACGACTCCGGCTGGCTGTCGTCGCTCTCGAGCACCCTCGCCGGTCCCACCGGGCCGGTCGGCTCCCCGGACTCGGCCGCCGAGACGGCGCAGGCCGCGCTCGACCGCCGCACCCGCCGTCGGAGCGACGAGTCCGACTCCTGAGCCGCAGCCCCGGCTAGTCGCGCAGGCGCGTGGCGGCCATCCGGGCGTCGACCAGGCGGCCGCCGCTGAGGCGGGCGAGGATCACGGAGCCGAACGGCAGCGCGCGCACGAGGGGCAGGCCCTCGACCCGTTCCTCGTCCGTGTAGCCGAGGAGGACGTACATCCCGACCACGGCGATCGCGGCGATCGTCGCGACCCGCGCCGGGATCTGGTCCATCGTGCCGCCTCCGCCGTCGATCGGCTCGGCGAGCGTGACGCACATGAGGAAGATCGACGCGTAGACCGCCAGGTGCACGTGGGAGCGGCTCCACGGGCGCGCGAGCGCGGCGATCGGCAGGATCCAGAGGGCGTACCAGGGGTGGATGGCGGTCGACGCCGTCACGAACGCGAGCAGCGCACCGGACAGGCGGGCGAGCGGATCGATGGAGCGCCGCGACAGCATGAGGCGCGCAGCGATCAGGCCGGCGAGCCCGAGCGCGAGGATCTTGACCACGGCGATCGCCGCGGCGGGGTCGTGACCGGTGAACTCGACGGCGCGGGAGACCGAGACCGTGACGAACGACATCGGCGCGTACCAGTGCAGGATCGAGCCGGGCACGACCATCGCCGCGACCCAGCCGACCCCGACGCCCGCGAGCAGCCCGACGGCGACCACGAGGCCGAGCGCTCCGGCGCCCGTCCAGAGCCAGCCGCGGGTGCGCTCGCGCCACGTCGCGTCGTGGCGCAGCCACAGGAGCGCGAGCACGGGGAGCGCGATCACGGCGATCGGCTTGATCGCGATCGCTCCGGCCATCAGCACGACGGCGGCGATGCGCCGGTCGGTCTGGGCGTAGTAGAGCGACGCGAGGATGAGCGCCAGCATCACGGAGTCGTTGTGGCCGGCGACGACGAAGAGCACGAGGGTCAGCGGGTTGGCGACGATCGTCCAGGCGGTGAGCGGGACCGAGAGGCCGCGCAGGCGCGCCAGGCGGAGCGCGTAGACGGCCATGACGGCCACGCCTGCGACCGACACGGCGCGGAGCATCGCGATCGAGAGCTCCGGTGCGCCGTAGCCCGCGAACTGCACGGCGGTGCGCTCGATCAGGAGGTAGAGGGGCCCGTAGGGCGTGGGCGTGTCGGCCCAGAGCGGGTCGACGCCGAGGTCGAACCAGCCGGGGAGCGTCGCGACGCCGTGGGTGTAGGGGTCGATGCCCTGGGTCATCAGGCGCCCCTGCGCCACGTAGGAGAACATGTCGTGGCTGAACAGCGGCACCGTCACGAGGAGCGGAGCGGTCCAGGCGAGGGCCGCCACCACGATGGTGCGGACGGAGCCGGGGCCCGCCGCGAGCGCGACCGTGCGCAGGCGGAGCCACGCGATCAGCAGCAGCATCCCGCCGCCCACGACGAGGGCGCCGCTGGACTCGGTGAGCCAGCCCGTGGCGCGGATCGATGCGACGAGAGGCCAGTCGCGGATGGGCGAGCCGGCGGGCAGGTAGCCCACGCCGAGCGAGCCGAGGAGGATCGCGATCGAGCCCAGCAGGCCCGTCGCCAGCGGCGCGGCCCCCATGAAGCGGAGCCGCGGTCGGCGCTGCCGTCCCGTTGCCCGGGCCGTGTCCGGCCGCTCGATCGTCCCCCGTGAAGCCATCGGAGCCACGCTAAAGGATGGGACTCCGAAGTGCATGGACGGCCGGTGAACGGTTGATCAGTCGGCGCTCAGGTTGTACAAGCACCCGCACGCGCACCGATCAGGGCAGGCGCGGCACCGGGGCCGGCTCCGCGAAGCGCAGCTGGTTGCCGAACGGATCGATCACGTCGAGCGCGAAGCCGAACGGCGTGCGGGTGATCCGCGGGTTGAGGTAGGGGTACGCCTTCGCGTCGAGCTCGGCGTGCAGCTCGCGGACTCCGCGGAGGGCGACGTGCACGGCGGCGCCGGGACTGCCGTCGCGGTGGTGCTCGCTGAGGTGCAGGCGGAGCCCCGAGCGCGACACCTGCAGGTAGAGGGGGGCGTCGAGCGCGGCGCGGTGCTCCCAGTCCACCTCGAAGCCGAGGTAGTCGACGTAGAACTCGCCCGCCTTGGCGACCGAGAAGATCCGCAGGATGGGCACGGCCGCCTCCAGCCGGACCGGCTCGAGCCGGTCCGGCTCCTCCGCGCTCGACCGGTCCCGTGCACGCCGTCTCGTCTCCACGCCACGAGGCTAGCCGCCCCGCGGTCGGCCCGGCGCCGGCGGGTCAGTCGACGAGATCGAGAGCGCGCAGCAGCCGGAGGGTCTCGACCCCGGCGGGCGGGCAGCGGCCCGCATCGGAGCCGTCGACCCAGTGCAGCGAGTCGATCTCGCCGCTCGGGCGCGCCTCCCGGTCGAGCTCGGCGGCGAAGACGCTCATGTGGACCTCCCGCCCCTCCGGCTCGCCGTGCGCCTGGGTGCGGACGGTGAACAGGGGCTCGAGGCCGAGCGCGACGGCGCCGAGCTCCTCGCGGGCCTCGCGGGCCGCCGCCTCGATCCCGCTCTCGCCCTCGTCGACCTTGCCGCCGGGGAGGTAGAGGACGTCGCGGCCCCGCGCCGTGACCATCAGGACGCGCCGGTCGCGGAGGACGGCGACGGCGGACACGACGATCGGCGGGAGGGTGCTCATCCGCTCATCATGCCCGCCGCGGGCGGACCGTCGCGGCGCCCCCGCGGCTACCATGGGGGCACACCAGAAGGACGCGCGCAGCCGGCGCGCGCCGGGGCCCCGTGCGCCCGAACAGCTGAGGAGCAACCCGTGGCAGAACCCACCACCCTCGACAAAGTCATCACCCTCGCGCAGCACAGGGGATTCGTCTTCCCCTCGGGTGAGATCTACGGGGGCACCCGCTCCGCGTGGGACTACGGGCCGCTCGGCGTGGAGTTCAAGGAGAACATCAAGCGCCAGTGGTGGAAGACCTTCGTGCAGGGCCGGGGCGACGTCGTCGGCCTGGACTCCGCGGTCATCCTGCCCACGGCGATCTGGCACGCCTCGGGACACGTCGGCGTCTTCTCGGACCCGCTGACCGAGTCGCTGATCACCCACAAGCGCTACCGCGCCGACCACCTCTTCGAGAAGTACGAGGAGGTCAACGGCCACCCGCCCGTGAACGGCCTCGCCGACATCCCGGACCCGGAGCACCCCGACAAGGTCGGCCAGTGGACCGAGATCAAGCAGTTCTCGGGCCTGATGAAGACCTACCTCGGCGTCGTCGACGACGAGTCGGGGCTGCACTACCTGCGTCCCGAGACCGCCCAGGGCATCTTCACCAACTTCGCGAACGTGCTGCAGAGCGCCCGTCGCAAGCCGCCCTTCGGCATCGGCCAGATCGGCAAGGCGTTCCGCAACGAGATCACCCCCGGCAACTTCATCTTCCGCACCCGCGAGTTCGAGCAGATGGAGCTCGAGTTCTTCGTCGAGCCCGGCACGGACGAGGAGTGGCAGGAGACCTGGATGCAGCTCGCCTGGGACTGGTTCGTCGGGCTCGGGATGAACCCCGAGAACATCCGGCAGTACGAGCACCCGAAGGACAAGCTCTCCCACTACTCCAAGCGCACCGTCGACATCGAGTACCGCTTCAGCTTCGCCTCGGGCGAGTGGGGCGAGCTGATGGGAGTCGCGAACCGCACCGACTACGACCTCAAGACGCACATCGAGCACTCGGGCAAGGACCTCTCGTTCTTCGACCAGAACAAGAACGAGCGCTACGTGCCGTTCGTGATCGAGCCGTCGTTCGGCCTCACCCGCGCGCTCATGGCGTTCCTCGTCGACGCCTACGAGGAGCAGGAGCTGCCGCCGAACGCCAAGGGCAAGGTCGAGACGCGGACCGTGCTGCACCTCGACCCGCGCCTGGCGCCGGTGAAGGTGGCCGTGCTGCCGCTCTCGCGCAACGAGGCACTCTCGCCGCTCGCGCGCCGCGTCGCCGACCAGCTGCGCCAGCTCTGGAACGTCGACTTCGACGACTCCGGAGCGATCGGCCGCCGCTACCGCCGCCAGGACGAGATCGGCACCCCGTACTGCGTGACCGTCGACTTCGACTCGCTCGAGGACGACGCCGTGACCGTCCGCGACCGCGACACGATGAAGCAGGAGCGCATCCCGCTCGAGCAGCTCGAGTCGTACCTCTTCACCGGGCTCCGCGGGGCCTGACACTCCTCCCGGGACGCCGCCGACCGGACGGGCCGGCGGCGTCCCGCCGGGCGCGGTCCAGCCGGCCCTGCGGTCAGCGCTCGCGGGCGAGCAGGGCGAAGACGAGGGTCGAGGTCCACTCGCCCTTGCAGAACTCGTCCTCCCGGTGGTGCGCCTCGAGGCGCATCCCGAGGCGCTCGCAGAGGCGGGCGGAGGCGGTGTTCCGAGCGTCGAGCTGCGCGATCACGCGGTGCGCGCCGAGGGTGTCGAACGCGAGGTCGAGCAGCGCCCGGGCGGCCTCGGTCGCGTAGCCGCGCCCCTGCGCCTCCGGGTGCAGCACCCAGCCGATCTCGACCGCCTCCTGCTCGACGGACGTCGCGATGAGGGTGAGGTCGCCGATCATCCGCCCGGCGAGGACGCCCTCCCGGGGGACGATCGCCAGCACGGCCACGTCGCCGTCGGCGGCGAGCCGTGTCGAGGGGAGGCGGCGCTGCAGGTGCGCCCGCGACTCCTCGGGGGTGCGCACCGGCCAGCGGAGGAACCGGACGGCGTCGGCGTCGCCCTGGTAGCGCGCGTGGTCCTCGGCGTCCTCCGGTCCGAGGGGACGCAGGAGCAGGCGCTCGGTGAGCAGCGGCGCGGAGCGCAGCGGCTCCGCGTCGAAGGGGAGCCGGAGGCTCACGCGGTGGCGGCGTCCGCGTCGGGGCGCGCGGCGGCGGCGGGCTCGGCCGGGACCTCGATGCCGAAGAGGGCCTCGAGCCCGGTGAGGTACGCCTCCTGGGCTCCGGCGCGCGCGTAGTCGCGGGCGCGGACGCTCGGGGTGTGCAGCAGGACGCCGGCGAGGTGGCGGAGCGCCTGCTCGGTGCGGCCGTCCTCGTCGCCGCGCGAGCGGGCCCGCTCGATCTCGGCGTCGAGCGCGTCGAACACGTGGGCGCGCAGGGCGACGACGGCCGGAGTGAGGCTCTTCTCGTCGGCGACGTCCGAGAACTTCCGGGCCGCCTTGTCGACGAGCGCGCGCGCCTGCTGCGACGCGTCGAGCACATCGAGAGGCGCGTGCAGGCTGATCGTCTCGAGGTCGAGGAGCTCGACGCCGGCGACCGAGGTGACGTCGGAGGCGACGTTGCGCGGCAGGCCCAGGTCGATCACGAGCTGGCGCTCGCGGGAGAAGCCCTGGAGGCGCCCGGCGGCGAGCAGAGCGGCGTCGAGCACCGGCTCCTGGGTCGTGGTGCAGGTGATGACGATGTCGGCCGAGACCGCCTCGAGCGCGAGATCGGCGGCGGCGATGGGCCGGAGCGAGCGGCGGGCGGCGAAGCCCTCGGCGCGGCCGGAGGGGGAGTGCACGGCGATGTCGACCACTCCGCGGTCGCGCAGGGCCGCGACGGTCGCCCGCGCGTAGCTGCCGGTGCCGACGAGGAGAACGCGGGCGGCCCGCCAGTCGGTGACGCGGCTCGCGGCCAGGTCGAGCGCGAGGCGCACGATCGAGCGGCCGGCGCTGCCGAGGCCGGTGCGGTTCTTGATGCCGCGCGAGGTCTGCGAGGCGCGCTGGAACAGCCGCTCGAGCTCGGAGGAGGTGGTGCCGAGGCGGCGCGCCTCCTCGAGGGACCGGCGGACCTGGCCCGCGATCTCGCCCTCGCCGACCACGACGGACTCGAGCCCGCTGGAGACGGCGAAGAGGTGCTCGGCCACCCGGTCGCCCGAGACGACGTCGACGCTCCCGCGCAGCTCGTCCTGCTCGACGCCGGTCGCGGCGCTGACGGCGGCGGTGGCGGCCTGGACGGCGACGGCCTGCGCGGCGGTCAGCGGCTCCTCGATGTCGAGATAGGCCTCGAAGCGGTTGCAGGTCGCGACGACGACGGCTCCGGAGACGAAGTCGATCCCCTCGGAGAGGGCCGCGGTCACGGCGGAGGAGTCGACGGAGAGCTTCTCGAGGAGATCGAAGCTGGCGTTCTTGTGCGACGCCGTCAGACACAGAAGCACCACGTCAGTCTACCCGCGCTCTGCGGGGCGGGGTCCCGGACTGGGGAGGAATGCACGGATGCGCCTGGAATAATGCCGCGGTGACCTCCCCCACCGACGGCCTGCTCGATCCGCTGCACCCCCTCTCCGCCGGCCGCACGGCCGACTCGCTGCTCCTGCGCGCCTACCGCTCCGAGCGGGGCGAGAGGACGCCCGTCTGGTTCATGCGCCAGGCCGGCCGCAGCCTCCCGGAGTACCGGGCCCTGCGCACCGACACGAAGATGCTCGACGCCTGCCTCGACCCGGCGCTGGCGAGCGAGATCACCCTGCAGCCGGTGCGGCGCCACGGAGTGGACGCGGCCATCTTCTTCAGCGACATCGTGATCCCGCTGCGGCTCGCGGGCGTCGGCGTCGACATCGTCCCCGGGCGCGGTCCGGTGCTCGAGAAGCCGGTGCGCACGGCCGCCGACGTCGCCGAGCTCGCCTCGATCGACCCGTCCGTGCTCGACGAGACGCTCGAGCCCATCCGCGAGGGCGTGCGCCGCACCGTCGCGGGCCTCGGCGACACCCCGCTCATCGGCTTCGCCGGCGCTCCCTTCACCCTGGCCGCCTACCTGGTGGAGGGCGGCCCGTCCAAGGACCACCTGCGCGCGCGGACGATGATGCACGCCGACCCCGCCGCCTGGGCCCAGCTGATGGAGTGGACCGCCGAGGTCACCGGCCGCTTCCTCCGCGCGCAGGTGCTCGCCGGGGCCAGCGCCGCGCAGCTCTTCGACTCCTGGGCCGGGGCGCTCTCGCTCTCGGACTACACGACCCACGTCGCTCCCGCCTCCGCGCGCGCCCTCGTCCACGTGCGCGACCTGGCGTTCGACCACGGGGAGACGCGCCGCAACGTCCCGATCGTGCACTTCGGCGTCGGCACCGGCGAGCTGCTCGGAGCGATGCACGGCATCGGCGCCGACGTGGTGGGCGTCGACTACCGGATCCCGCTCGACGAGGCCAACCACCGCCTCGGCGGCTTCGTGCCGGTGCAGGGCAACGTCGACCCGGCGCTGCTGACCGCGCCGTGGGAGGTCCTCGAGGCCCACGTCGACGACGTGCTCCGCCGGGGCCTGAGCGCCCCCGCGCACGTGCTCAACCTCGGCCACGGCGTGCCGCCCGAGACCGACCCCGACGTGCTCACGCGCCTCGTCGCGTTCGTGCACGCCTGGCGGCCGTGAGCGAGGAGCGCCCCCGCGACGCGGCGTCGTACGACGTCGCGGTCGTCGGCGGCGGAGTGGCGGGGCTCGCCGCCGCCGCGGAGTGCCTGCGCATCGGCCTGCGCGTCGTGGTGCTCGAGGCGGGGGAGCGGGTCGGCGGCTCCGTCTCTCCGCTCGTCCTGGCCGGAGCCGCGCTCGACGCGGGCGCCGAGAGCTTCGCCACCCGCGGCGGCCACGTCGAGCGGGCGCTCGCCGCGCTGACCCTCGACGGCGTCCCGCTCGCCGAGTCGATCGTCGAGCCCCGGACGCACGGCTCGTGGCTGCACCTCTCGGGCGGCCGCTCCGTGCCGTCGCCCCGGGCCGGCATCCTCGGCATCCCCGGCACGCCGCTCGCCCCCGACGTCGTGCGGGCGATCGGCCGCCGCGGCGCCTGGCGCGCCTGGCTCGACACCCTGATGCCGGTGCTGCGCATCGGCCGCGCGCACTCCCTCGCCGAGCTGGTGCGCACCCGGATGGGCGAGCGCGTGCTCGAGGACCTGGTCGCGCCGGTCGTCTCCGGCGTCTACTCGAGCCGGCCGGACGACATCGACGTCGACCTGGCCGCACCCGGACTGAACGGCGCGCTCACCCGCGCGGGCTCCCTCGCCCGGGCCGTGGCCGCCCTCCGCGCGAACCTCCCGGCCGGAGTCGCGGTCCGCGGGCTCGAGGGCGGGATGCACCGCCTGGTCGCCGCGCTGGTCCAGCGGATCGACTACCTCTCCGGCGAGATCCGCACCGGCGCCTCCGTGCAGCGGCTCGAGGGCTCCGACGGGGACTTCGTCCTGACCCTCGCCGACGGCACTCTGAGCGCCCGAGCGGTGATCGTCTCGACGCCGGAGCGCGACGCCCGGGCGCTGCTGGCCGGCCTCGCCCCCGCCGTCGCGGAGCGCGCCGACGAGGCGCCCCACGACTCCGTCGAGCTGGTGACCCTCGTCCTCGACGACGCCCGCCTGGACGCAGCCCCCCGCGGCTCCGGTGTGCTCGTGGCGCCCACCGCCACCGACGTCACGGCCAAGGCGATCACGCACGCGACCGCGAAGTGGGACTGGCTGGCCGCCTCCCTCCCTCCCGGCCGCCACGTGCTGCGCCTCTCCTACGGGCGCCCGGGCGAGCGCCCGCCGCTCGAGGGGCGCACCGATGCCGAGGCGGCCGCGATCGCCCTGCTCGACGCCTCGACGCTGCTCGGACTCGCCCTCGATCCGGCGTCGCTCGTCGACTCCGCCCGGGTGCGCTGGGCCAACGTCCGGCCCGCCGCGGCGCTGGGCCGCCGTGCGCACCTGGAGGCGTTCCGCGAGGCGCTCCTCCCGATCGAGGGAGTCGCCGTGACCGGCACCTGGATCGCGGGCACGGGCCTCGCCTCGGTGCTCCCGCACGCCGCCGAGACGGCCGCCCTTATCCGGCGCCGACTGGTGCGTCAAGGAGTCGGGCTGCCGAGCGACGCCCGCGACGCCGACGGCTACTCTTAGGCCCAGGCATCCGCGCGAGCGTGCGGCGTGCCCCGGCACGAGTGGTCACCGACCGCGTGGACGATCGCGAGAGCGACCCAGGACGAGGAGTAGGCGTGAAGGGCAAGATTCTTTTCGTGGCAGGAGCCGCAGCCGGGTACGTGCTGGGAGCACGTGCCGGCCGCAAGCGGTACGAGCAGATCGCCTCGGCGGCAGGCCGCTTCTGGCGGACCCAGCCGGTGCAGGACGTCGCGGGCGCCGTCGGCGGTGCCGCGAAGACCCAGCTGAGCAGCGTCTCGGACAAGGCGTACGAGGTCGTGCGCTCGGTGGTCGTCAAGGCCGTGTCCGGCGGCAGGAAGGCCCAGGGAGCGAGCGACGCGGAGGCGTCGGCCGCCGCCCGCAAGGCGGCCTCGAAGGTCGACGAGGCCGCGGCGTCGGCCGGCTCCGGCGGGTCGACGACGTCCACCTCCACCAGCAGGGCCTAGTGCTCATCCCTCCGGCCGTGCCAGGCGCGCGCCGGCCGGCACGTCCCACCCTCGAGGAGCTCCCGTGGTGAACGAACGCAATCCCAAGAACGCCCGATCACTGGGAGAGCTGGTCAGCGACCTGCCCGGCCTCGTGATCGAGCTCGTCAAGGCCGAGGTCGCCTCGCTGAAGAACGAGCTGGCGGGCAAGGCGAAGAGCGCGGGTCTGGCCGTCGGCCTGTTCGCGGTCGCGGCCTTCCTCCTCCTGACCGCGTGGGCGACGCTGGTCGCCTTCGCGATCATCGGCATCGCCTCCTGGCTTCCGGCCTGGCTGTCGGCGCTGATCGTGACGGTCTTCTTCCTCCTGGTGGCCGTGATCCTCGCCCTAGTGGGCGTGCGCACCATCAAGAAGGCCGTGCCGCCGGTGCCGCAGGACTCGATCAACAGCATCAAGAAGGACGTCCAGGCGTTCAAGGGAGTGGGCAGCTATGACAACTGAGCGATCCGTCAGCAGCACCACGCCCCGCTTCGTCGACCCGGCGGAGCTGAAGCCCGGCCAGCTGAAGGCCGACATCGAGCGCGCTCGCTCCGAGCTCGCCGCGACCCTCGACGCGATCGAGTACAAGGTCAACGTGCCGCGCAAGGTGCGTACCGCCCAGCGGACGATCGAGCGCAAGCTCCAGGTGGTGCGCCGCCAGAACCCCTCCGCGCTGATCGCCGGAGCGGTCGGCGCCGCCGCCGCCGTGGGCCTCGTCGTCTGGGGCGTCGCGAAGCAGATCATCGAGGACTGAGTGCCGGAGGGCCCGGGGCGCTAGCGTCCCGGGCCCTCCGGCGCCAGAGCCCCCGCCGCTTTTGTGCATCGGCACGAGCGGAGGGATGATGGATCAATGACCGATCAGACCGCCGGCACGGCGGGTCCCGTTCAGTCCGCCCCCGACACGAGCGCCGCCGCTTCGGCGCCGCAGCCCCCCGCCGATCAGGATCACTCCGATCAGGCCCTGGGATACACGCTCTGGGCGGTTCTCCGCAGGGATCCCGCACGTCCGTTCACCCTCTCCAGCGACGCCGTGGATCCCGCTGTGAAGCAGTACGAGCACCTCGTCGCCCAGCTCGAGAGCGAGGGCGTGACCGTCCGCGGCACCTACGACGTCTCGGCCCTGCGCGCCGACGCCGACATCATGCTGTGGCTCACGGGCCCGGCGCCCGAGGAGCTGCAGCGGGCCTACCGCGAGCTGCGGCGCACCGAGCTGCTGGTCGGCCTCCTGCCGACGTGGAACGCGATGGGCGTGCACCGCGACGCCGAGTTCAGCTCGAACCACCTCCCCGCCTACATGCGCGGGAAGGCGCCGGCCCGCTGGCTCACGGTCTACCCCTTCGTCCGCTCCTACGAGTGGTACATCCTCCCCGAGGAGGAGCGCCGGGCGATGCTCGCCCAGCACGGGCGCCAGGGCTCGCGGTTCCGCTCCGTCCTGACCAACACGGTCGCCTCGTTCTCGCTCGGCGACTACGAGTGGATCCTCGCCCTCGAGGACGAGGAGCTCGTCAACCTCGTCGACCTCATGCGCGACCTGCGCGCCACCGAGGCCCGCCGCCACGTGCGCGAGGAAGTCCCCTTCTACACAGGCCGGCGCATCGACGCCGACCAGATCGCCGAGGTGCTCCGATGAGCGACACGACCAGCGAGCCGATCCTCGTCCGCGGGGCCACCCCCGCGGCGGCGTCCGGCCCCGAGCACGTCGAGGTCCCCGTGGCCTACGACGCGATCCTCCTCGCCGGCTTCGGCGGGCCCGAGGGTCAGGACGACGTCATCCCGTTCCTCCGCAACGTCACCCGCGGCCGCGGCATCCCGGAGGAGCGCCTCGAGGAGGTCGCCCACCACTACCGCCACTTCGGCGGCGTCAGCCCGATAAACGCGCAGAACCGCGCGTTGAAGAAGGCGCTCGAGGCCGAGCTCGCGAACCGCGGCATCGACCTCCCCGTGCTCTGGGGCAACCGCAACTGGGCGCCCTACATGAGCGAGGCCGTCGCCGAGGCGAAGGAGCGCGGGTTCACCAACCTGCTCGCCATCGCCACCAGCGCGTACTCCTCCTTCTCGTCCTGCAGGCAGTACCGCGAGGACTACGCGGCGGCGCTCGACGCGACCGGCCTCGAGGGCGAGCTGCGGATCGACAAGGTGCGCCAGTTCTTCGACCACCCCGGCTTCGTGATGCCGTTCATCAAGGCCGTCCACGACGGGCTCGACGAGCTGCGCGAGCGGATGCCCGACCTCGATGTCACGTCCGAGGTGGAGGTGCTGTTCTCGACGCACTCGATCCCCATGGCCGACGCCGAGCGCAGCGGACCCCACGAGCGCCACGACGACGGCACCGTCGTCGACGTGCACGAGTTCGGACCGGGCGGCGCCTACGAGGCGCAGCACCTCGCCGTCGCCGAGGTCGTCATGGCCGCCGCCACGGACGAGGACGTGCCCTGGCAGCTGGTCTACCAGTCGCGCTCCGGCCCGCCCACCCAGCCCTGGCTCGAGCCGGACATCAACGACGCCATCGCGGAGCTGCCGGCCCGCGGCCGCCGCGCGCTGCTGATCGTCCCGCTCGGCTTCGTGTCCGACCACATGGAGGTCATGTGGGACCTCGACAACGAGGCCCTCGAGACCTCGGAGGAGCACGGACTCGTCGCGCTCCGCGTCGCGACCCCCGGCACGGACCCGGTCTACGTCTCCGGCCTGATCGACCTGGTCCTCGAGCGCGTCAACGGCGTGCCGACCGAGGACCGGCCCTCGATGACGGCGCTCGGCCCCTGGTACGACGTCTGCCGCCCCGGCTGCTGCGAGAACGTGCGAGCGGGGTTCAAGCCCGCCCTGGCGGGAGTCGCACCGTGATGAGGAGTCGTCTGTCGTGAGCATCAGAGTCGGCACCCGCGCGAGCGCGCTCGCGGTGGCGCAGACCCGGATGACGGCCGATCTGATGTCGGCCGCCGCGGGGGTCCCCGTGGAGCTGGTGCGCATCGAGTCGGACGGCGACCGCATGCGCGGCTCGCTCGCCTCCCTCGGCGGCACCGGCGTGTTCGTCAGCGCCCTGCGCGACGCGCTGCTCGCCGGGCGCTGCGATGCGATCGTGCACTCGCTGAAGGACCTGCCCACCGCTGCGGTGGAGGGCCTGCTGCTCGGAGCGGTCCCCGAGCGGGAGGACCCGCGCGACGCGCTCTGCGCCCGCGACGGGCTCACCCTGGCGACGCTGCCGGTCGGCGCCCGCGTGGGCACGGGCTCGCCCCGCCGGCGCGCGGCGCTGCTGGCCGCTCGTCCGGACCTCGAGATCGTGGACATCCGCGGCAACATCGACACCCGGCTCCGGAGGGTGCTGCCCGGCAGCGACTCGCCGCTGGATGCGATCGTGCTCGCTCTGTCCGGCCTGCGCCGCCTCGGCCGGGTCGACGCGATCACCGAGGTGCTCGGCTTCGACGTCTCCCCGCACGCCCCCGGTCAGGGAGCGCTGGCCATCGAGGTGCGCGACGAGGAGCCGTCGGAGGAGCTGCGTGCCGCTCTCGCGGCGGTCGAGCACGTGCCGACCCGCGCGGCGATCACGGCCGAGCGGTCGCTCCTCGCCTCCCTCGAGGCCGGGTGCGCCGCTCCGATCGGAGCCTCCGCGGTCGTCGAGGAGGACCGCGTGGTCCTGCACGGCGTGGTCTTCGCCGTCGACGGCACGGCGTCCCTCGCACGGGAGGTCGCGGAGCCGGTCGATAACGGTTCGGTCGGCGGTGGTCGACACCGGGCGGATCCGCAGTATGGTGGTCGCGAACTGCCCGTCGTCGAAGCCGCGTTCCGTTGCGGCTCTCTGCTCGCTGACGCGCTTCTCGGTGCGGGTGCCGCCGAACTCGCACCCCTGGGAGCCCCTTCGTGATCGTCCCCGCCGCCTACTCCCAGTGGGAGAAGCCGTTGCAGGGGTGGCGCATCCTCGTCCCCCGCGGAGGCCCGTGGGGGGACGGTGTCGCCGCCGCTCTCCGTGCCAAGGGAGCCTCGCCCGTCGTCGCTCCGATGATCAACTTCGCGCCGACCGACGACTTCCCCGCGCTCGAGCAGGCCCTCGCCGACCTCGAGGCCGGCGCCTTCGACTGGATGACCGTCACGAGCGCCACCACGGTCGACGTCCTGTCCCTCCTGCGCACCACCGTGCCCGCGAGCACCAAGGTGGCGGCGGTCGGCGAGACCACGGCGGCCGCGCTCGTCGCCGCCGGGTACTCCGTCGACCTCGTCCCCTCCGAGGACAACTCCGCCCGCGGCCTCCTGGCCGAGTGGGAGGAGGCGACCGGCGGTCGGCACCCCCTGCGCGTGCTGACGCTGCGGTCCGAGATCGCCAAGCCGCTGCTCACCGAGGGCCTCACCCGCATCGGGCACGACGTGCGCTCCGTGGTCGCCTACCGCACGGTCGGCGTCCCGGTGGAGGAGCGCGTCGTGGCGGATGTCGCCGGCGGAGCCGTGCACGCGATCCTCGTCACCTCGGGCAGCGTGGCGGAGCAGGTCCAGAAGCAGCTCGGCCCGGTGCCCGAGTCGATCCTCGTCGCCGCGATCGGCCCGCAGACCGCGAAGGACGCCCGCGCCTTCGGCCTGCGCGTCGACGTCGTCGCCGATGAGCGCTCGGCCTCCTCCCTCATCGACGCGGTCGCCACCGTCGCCACGGAGCGCGCTCCCCGCTGAGCCGCCTCCCCGGCGCGACGGCGGGATTACGCTGGAGGACATGACTGCCATCCGCCCGCGCCGCCTCCGCACGACCCCCGCACTCCGCCGTCTCGTCCAGGAGACGCGCATCCACCCGGCGCAGCTGATCCTGCCCCTCTTCGTGGCCGAGGGGACCACCGAGGCCCGGCCGATCGGGTCGATGCCGGGGGTGGTGCACCACTCGCTGGACAGCGTCCGCGGAGCGGTGACGGAGGCGGCCGAGGCGGGGATCGGCGGCGTGATGCTGTTCGGCGTGCCCACCACGCGCGACGCGGTCGGCTCCGGTGCGACCGACCCCGACGGCGTGCTCAACGCCGCGACGCGGGTCGTCGTGGAGGAGGTCGGCGACGCGCTGGTCGTGCAGACCGACCTGTGCCTGGACGAGTTCACCGACCACGGCCACTGCGGTGTCCTCGACGACCGCGGGCGCGTCGACAACGACGCCACGCTCCTCCGCTACGAGGAGATGGCGCTCGCCCAGGCCGAGGCCGGCTCCCACCTGCTCGGGCTCTCGGGGATGATGGACGGCCAGGTCGGAGCGATCCGCGCCGCTCTCGACGGCGCCGGGCACCTGGACACCGCGATCCTCGCGTACTCGGCGAAGTACGCCTCCAGCTTCTACGGTCCGTTCCGCGAGGCCGTGCAGTCCACGCTGGAGGGCGATCGCCGCACCTACCAGCAGGACCCGGCGAACCGCCGCGAGGGCCTGCGCGAGGCGACCCTCGACCTCGCCGAGGGCGCCGACGTGGTGATGGTGAAGCCGGCCATGAGCTACCTCGACGTGCTCTCGGACGTCGCCTCCGTCTCGGACGTGCCGGTCTGGGCGTACCAGGTGTCGGGGGAGTACGCGATGATCGAGGCCGCCGCCGCGAACGGCTGGATCTCGCGCGAGCCGGCGATCCTGGAGTCGGTCACGGGGATCCTCCGCGCGGGGGCCGACGCGGTTCTCACGTACTGGGCCGTCGAGATCGCTCGCGACCTGCTGAAGTAGCCGCTCCTACTCCCGGGAGCGAGCCTCGGCATCTCGTCCGAAAGCGCTCCTCCGGCGCGAGGGCGCCGGGCGGCGCGCGTACCCTGGAGGGGTGACCACCTCGGCGAACGACACCCTGTACGAGCGTGCCCGGCACGCGATCCCCGGAGGCGTCAACTCGCCCGTCAGAGCGTTCCGCTCGGTCGGCGGGACCCCGCGCTTCATGGTCTCGGCCGCCGGCCCGTACATCACGGACGCGGACGGGCGCGAGTACGTCGACCTCGTCTGCTCCTGGGGCCCCGCGGTCCTCGGGCACGCGCACCCCGAGGTCCTCGCGGCAGTGCAGGAGGCGGCCGCCCGCGGTCTCTCGTTCGGCGCGTCCACTCCCGCCGAGACGGATCTCGCCGAGCTGGTCGAGGCGCGGATCACGGCCGGGGGAGTCTCGCCGATCGAGAAGCTCCGCCTGGTCTCCACCGGCACCGAGGCGACGATGACGGCGATCCGCCTCGCCCGCGGCGTCACCGGCCGCGACCTGCTGATCAAGTTCTCCGGCCACTACCACGGCCACTCCGACGGGCTGCTCGCCGATGCCGGCTCCGGTCTCGCGACCCTCTCGCTGCCCGCCTCCGCCGGCGTCACGGCCGCGACCGCGGCCCAGACGATCGTGCTGCCGTACAACGACCTCGAGGCGGTGCGCGCGGTCCTGGCCGAGCGCGGCGCCGACATCGCGGCGGTCATCACCGAGGCCGCGGCCGCCAACATGGGCGTCGTCGCTCCGGACCCGGGCTTCAACGCGGCCCTCGCCGAGCTCGTGCACGCGAACGGATCGCTGCTGATCATGGACGAGGTGCTGACCGGCTTCCGGGTGAGCGCCGGCGGCTGGTGGGGGCTCGAGAACCGCGGCGCCGAGGCTCCGTACCGGGCCGACCTCTACACCTTCGGCAAGGTCATCGGCGGAGGGATGCCGGTCGCGGCTCTCGGCGGCCGTGCGGACGTCATGGACCACCTGGCACCGCTGGGGCCGGTGTACCAGGCGGGCACCCTCTCCGGGAACCCGGTCGCGGTGGCCGCGGGCATCCGGACGCTGCAGCTGGCCGACGACGCGGTCTACGCCTCGCTGGACGCCACGGCGCTGACGCTCCAGCGCGAGGTGTCGGCGGCGCTGACGGCCGAGGGCGTCGCGCACACGGTGCAGACGGCCGGGAGCCTCTTCAGCTTCATGTTCACGGACCTGGGCCGGCCGGTGCGGGACTACGCCGAGGTCCAGGCGCAGGAGTCGTTCCGCTACCCGGCGTTCTTCCACGCGATGCTCGACGCGGGCGTCTCGCTGCCGCCGTCGGTGTACGAGGCCTGGTTCGTCTCGGCCGCGCACGACGACGCGGCGATCGGGCGCATCGTGGACGCGCTGCCGGCGGCGGCGAAGGCCGCGGCGGCCGCTCGGGCGTAGGCTCATGGGCCACCCGCGGATCAGGCGGGAGGCGCCCGCCGCACTGGAGCGGCGGGCGTCCCGCGCGCCCGGCCGTCGGCGTGCGGCGACCGGGCAGGGGCCCTCAGCCCCGGCGTGAGACCGACTTCGGCAGCACGAACACCAGCGCGAAGGCGGCGACCGCCATCAGGGTGCTGAGAAGCATCGCGGGAGCCGCGGCGTCGAGGAAGCCCGAGGCGACCGTGTCCGGACCCGTGATGACGAGGCTCCCGAACAGCACGCTGCCGATGACCGCGATGCCCACGGCCGAGCCGATGCGCTGGATCGCCGAGATCACGCCGCTCGCCGCGCCCGCGTCCTGCGGGTCGACGGTCGAGACGATGAACTGCACGTTCGGGGCGATGAAGAAGCCGTTGCCGAGGCCCGCGATCAGCAGCGGCGGCAGGAGCTGCCAGTTGCTGATCGAGTCCGGGGTCGCGGTCAGCAGCACCAGCCAGACCCAGCCGAGCCCGATGGCGAGCAGTCCGCTGCCCATCACCAGGACGTTGCGCCCCAGGCGCGCGGTCATCCGGTTGCTCTGCGAGGAGCTGATGATGCTGCCGATCGCGAAGGGGATCGACACCAGGCCCGACTCCAGCGCGGTGTGGCCGAGGCCCGACTGCCAGAGCAGCGAGATGGTGAAGAAGATGCTCGTGAAGGCCGCGAAGTAGACCAGCGCGAGGATCACGCCTCCGGTGAAGGCCGGGTGGCGGAACAGCGACGGCGGCACCAGGGGAGCGCGGCCGCGGCGGACGTGGAGGACCTCCCAGGCGCCGAACGCGGCGAGGAGCAGGACTCCGCCGGCGATCGAGAGGAAGGTCCACAGCGGCCAGCCCTCGTCCTCGCCCTGGATGAGCGGGACGAGCAGGGCGACCAGGCCGCCGGAGACGAGGACGAGGCCGAGCCAGTCGACGCCTCCGCTCGGGGCGCGGTCGCCGGCCTCGAGGTCGCGGCGGGCGGGGAGGAGGACCGCGGCGGCGATCAGGGTCGCGACGCCGATGGGCAGGTTCACCCAGAAGACCAGGCGCCAGCCGTTCTCGTCGCCGAAGGCCTGGATGATCAGGCCGCCGATGATCGGGCCGAGCGCCGACGAGACGCCGAGGACCGCGCCCATCACCGCGAAGGCCTTGCCGCGCGAGGGGCCGCGGAAGAGGAGCTGGATGTAGGCGTTGACCGCCGGGACGAAGACGCCGCCCGCCAGGCCCTGCACGATGCGGGCGATGACGAGCTGGGTGTCGTCCGCGGCCAGTCCGCACGCGAAGCTGGCGACGGTGAAGAGGGCGATGCCGCTGACGAAGACCCACTTGTGCCCGAAGCGGTCGCCGAGGCGGCCGGCGGGGATGAGGGCGAGGCCGAACGCGAGGGCGTAGCCGGAGATGATCCAGGAGAGCGTCGACTCGGAGGCGTCGAGCGTGGTGCGGATGGTGGGCAGCGCCACGTTCACGATCGTCGTGTCGAGCAGGGCGATGAACATGCCCGCGAGCAGGACGATCAGCGAGCGCCAGGCGCGCTTGTCGGGGGCGGGAGGGGCGCCGGTCGATCGGGCGGTCGACGTCTCGGTCATCGCAGGAGTGCCTTTCGAGCAGGGGGGGGGGAGGGGGTGGTCCGTCAGACCTGTTCGAGGGACGCGACCGGATGTGAATGCTCGCAGGAGAAACCGGGTTTCCGCACGCCGGGATCTGTGGGGGCCTTCAGGCGGAGGGCGCGCCGCAGGCTCGCCTCGCGGGGCGTCAGCGGATGCGCGACTCCGCCAGACGGGCGCAGTCGATGCAGAGCTCGGCCGTGGGCCGGGCGGCGAGGCGGGCGGCCCCGATCGGGCGGCCGCACGAGGCGCAGTCCCCGTAGCCGCCGGTGCCGAGGCGGGCGCGAGCGGCGTCGAGCTCGCGCGCCGTGCGGGCGAGAGCGTCGCGGACTCCGGCCATCCGCGACCACTCGGCCGAGAGCGGCGTGCCCTCCGGGTCGTGCTCGTCATCGGCGGTGCCGTCGGCACGGTCGCGCAGGAGCTCGGCCAGCGAGGCCTCGAGCCGGGCCGCCTCGTCGCGCGTCTCGGCCTGCCGCTCGGCCAGTAGCGCGTCGAGGAGGCGCGCCTCGTCCGGATCCATCGGCATCCGACCATGCTGCCACCCACGCGGGCGGCGGGGCATCGTTGTGCGATCCGGCGCTGACCCGGCGGCGGGCGGCGGGGCAGACTAGAGGCATGCCCGTCGTGACCGTGCTCCCCGACCGCCTCGAACTCCGCCTCACCGCGGCCGAGCGACTGCTCGCGTTCCATCGCAGCGACGTCGTCGTCGACCGGTCGAGCATCCGCTCGGCGACGGTCACCGAGGACCCCTGGATCTGGGTGCGGGGCATCCGCGCGCCGGGCACCGCGGTGCCGCTCACGCTCGCGGCCGGCACGTGGAAGTTCCACGGCGGCAAGGACTTCCTGCTGATCAAGCGCACCGCCTCGGCCGTCGTGATCGACCTGGTCGACGAGGACTACTCCCGCCTGATCGTGAGCACCAAGCACGCTCCCGAGCTGATCGCGGCCCTCCAGCTGGGGACGACGACCGCGGCGATCCCCGTGATCGAGACCGACGACCTCGTGATCGTCCCCGAGGTCGCCGAGCAGGCGGAGCGGGCCCAGGCGGCCGCCGCGGAGAAGCGCGCGAAGAAGAAGGCGAAGGCGGCGGAGGCCGCGGCCGTGGCCGCGGAGGCGGCGGGTCCGGCGACGGTGGTCGAGGGCCGGGAGGCTGCGAGCGGCGGGAGCGCGGCGGCAGCGGCGACCGCGGCTCCGGAGGCGGACGGCGCCGCGGAGGACGTCGCGGCTCCGACGGAGTCAGCAGCGGGGGCCGCTCCGAAGAGCCCGAAGGCCACTCCGAAGGCCGCTCCGAAGACGAGTGCTCGGACCGCCGCGAGCACGCCGGCCGGGTCCGGGGGATCCGCGCCCGTGGACGTCATCGGCTCCGAGCCGATCGAGTCCGCAGCCCCGGTGAAGCCCGCGGAGCCGAGGCCCGCCGAGCCGAAGCCCGCGGAGCCGAAGCCCGCCGAGCCGAAGTCCGCGGGATCGAAGCCCGCCGAGCCGAAGCCCGCCGGATCCGAGTCCGCCGAGCCCGCCCCCGCGAAGCCGGCTCCGGCCGCGAAGCCCGCGCCGAAGCCCCGCACGCCGGCGAAGCCCCGCGCCGCGCGCCCCGACTCCTCCGTCGGTCACGCGTCGGCCGAGCCGAGCGGCGCCACCGAGGCTGCGGAGTAGCGCACCGCCGCACGAGCAGCCGCCCCGCAGCGCCGGCCGGGGCGCCCCCTCCTCCACGCTCGAGGCGGGCGGACGCCCTCCGGCGACGCCGTGCACTCAGGCGCGGACATCCACCAGCGTCCGACCATGCGAGCGGCCGGCGAGCACGTCCTCGGCCGCGTCGACCGCCCCGCCGAGCGGCACCGTCGTCGTCAGCTCGTCGAGCAGCTCCAGGTCGAGGTCGTGAGCCAGGCGGCGCCAGGCCTCCTCGCGGAGCTTGCGCGGCGCCTCCACCGAGTTGATGCCGGCCAGCGTCACTCCGCGCAGGATGAACGGCATCACGCTCACCGGCAGGTCCGGCCCCTGCGCGAGACCGCATGCCGCCACGGTCCCGCCCCACCGCGTCTGCGCGAGGGCGTTCGCGAGCGTGTGCGAGCCGGCGGAGTCCACCGCTCCCGCCCAGCGCTCGGACTGCAGCGGCTTCCCGCCCTCCTGCAGCTCGGCGCGGTCGATGACGTCGGAGGCGCCCAAGCGCTGGAGCAGAGCGCCGTGCTCGCCGAGCCGGCCGGTCGAGGCGACGACCTCGTGGCCCAGGCGCGCTAGGAGCGCGACGGCGAGCGACCCCACGCCTCCCGAGGCCCCCGTCACCAGGACGGGACCGCTGCCCGGCCGCACGCCGTGCCGCTCGAGCGCCAGCACGGCCAGCATCGCCGTGAAGCCCGCGGTGCCGATCGCTCCGGCCCGTGCCGCCGAGATGGCGCCGGGAAGCCGGAGCAGCGACGCGGAGTCGACACGCGCCCGCTCGGCGAGCCCGCCGTCGTGGCGCTCGCCGAGGCCGGCGCCGTTGAGCACCACCCGGTCGCCGGAGTCGAAGCGCTCGCCCGCCTCGCCGTCCGCGTACTCCACGGTGCCGACCAGGTCGATGCCGGCGACGAGCGGGGTGCGGCGCACGATCCCGGGCCGCCCCGCCAGCGCCAGGGCGTCCTTGTAGTTGACGCTCGAGTACTCGACGGCGATCGACACGTCGCCGTGCGAGCGGTCGGGATCGTCGCGCTCGAGGAGGCGGGCTCGGTTGGGGGTGTCGGTGTCGGAGTCGGAGTGCCGCTCGACGACGATGGCTCGGTACATGGGCCCACGCTACGCCCGCGGGCCCGCGGCCGGGCGGTCAGTTCAGGGGTCGGGTGCCCTCGGGGAGCGATCCGCCGGAGTAGAGGGCGGCGGCCGCGTCCTGGAGCGCTGTCAGGGCGACGCGCTGCGTCCACGGACCGTAGGAGACGCGGGCCAGCCCGAGCTCCTCGAAGCGGGCGGGCGACTGCGATCCGGGGACGCCGATGACGCTGACGCGCTGCCGCCCGAGGGTGGCGACCAGGGACTCCAGCTCGGCGTCCTGGAGCAGCCCGGGGACGAAGAAGCAGGTGGCGCCGGCGTCGAGGTAGGCGCGGCCGCGCTCGACGGCGTCGGCCAGGACCTCGCCGCGGTCGCGGTCGCCGGCGCGGAGGAACACGTCCGTGCGGGCGTTGAGCGCGAAGGGCACCGCCTCCTCCTCGGCCGCGGCGACGGCCTTCTCGACCGCCCGCAGCGCCTCCGGGAGCGGCTTCGCCTGGTCCTCGAGGTTCGCGCCCACGACTCCGATCCCGATCGCGCGCCGGACCGTCTCGCCCGCGTCGCCGTAGCCCGCCTCGAGGTCGGCCGAGACCGGGACCTCGACGGCGGCGACGATGCGCTCGATCATGCCGAGGTGCAGCTCCAGCGGGATCCGCTCGCCGTCCTCGTAGCCGAACGCCGCCGCGATGGAGTGGCTGGCGGTCGCGAGCGCCCGGGTCTCCGGGAGCGCGGCGATCGTGGTCGCGCTGATCACGTCCCAGACGTTCACCACCTGCAGCAGCTCGGGGGCGGTGTGGAGGTCGACGAGGGTGCGTCCGCGCGCTTCGATGCTCATGGCACGAGCGTAGGGCCCGCGTGCGCGGCGCAGGCCGCCGCATCGCAGTCCGCGCACACGACGAGCTGGGCGCGGCAGGAGAGGTCGGTGCAGTTGCGCATCCGGCTGGTCGGCGCGGCGCACGAGGTGCAGCGGCCCAGCACCTCGGCGTCGGGGGAGAAGGAGACGGAGCCGCGGCCGTCGAAGACGTACAGGGCCCCCTTCCACAGACCGCGGTCGCGCCGCGCCTCGGCGTAGCGGACGACGCCTCCGTCGAGCTGGTACACCTCGCCGAAGCCGCGCGCCGTCATCAGGCTCGACAGCACCTCGCAGCGGATGCCGCCGGTGCAGTACGTGACCACGGGCCGGCCCTTGAGGTGGTCGTAGACGCCGGCGTCGAGCTGCTCGACGAACTCGCGGGTGCTGGAGACCCCCGGCACGATCGCCCCCTCGAACCTGCCGATCTCGGCTTCGAAGGCGTTGCGGCCGTCGAAGAGCACCACGTCGTCGCGCTCGGCGACCAGGGCGTCCAGCTGGTCCGGGTCGAGCCGCGGAGCCGTCCCGACGACCCCGTCGGCGTCCACCCGCAGCTCGTCGGGCGCGCCGAACGAGACGATCTCGTCGCGCACCTTCACCGAGAGACCGGGGAAGTCGAGGCTGCGGCCAGCGTCGTCGAGGCCGGAGCCGTCGCTCCACTTCACCTCGAGCCCGCGGAAGGCCGAGTACTCGCGGGTGCGGCGGACGTAGCGCTTCAGGGCGTCCATTCCGCCGCCCAGCGTGCCGTTCACCCCGTGCTCCGAGATCAGCAGGCGCCCGCGCAGGCCCAGCGACTCGCACAGCTCGCGCTGCCAGAGCCGCACGGACTCGGGGTCGGCCAGCGGCACGAAGCGGTAGAACAGCAGGATCTTCGGCAGCACCGGCACATCTTACGAGGACGTCCGGACCGGGGCGCGGCGTGTGGCAGCATCGTCGGGTGCCCGACGCCTCCGCCCCCGTGCCGCACTCCCGCCTCGAGGACGTCTTCGGTCTCGTCACCGGTGCGTTCGTCGTGTCGCTCGGCCTCTACCTGCTGCGCGCGAGCCAGGCGGTCACGGGCGGCACCGCGGGTCTCGCGCTGCTGCTGGGGTACCCGCTCGACATCCCGTTCGGCGTGATCCTCGTCACGGTCAACGTGCCGTTCCTCGCCCTCTCGCTGTGGAAGAAGGGCTGGCGGTTCACGCTGCGGACCATGTTCTCGATCGTGCTGGTCTCGGTCCTGGCGGGGCTGCACCCGCTGGCGTTCGGCGAGCTGCGGATCGAGCCCGTCTACGGCGTCCTCACGGGCGACGTGCTCGCGGGGATCGGCCTCCTGATCCTCTTCCGGCACGGGTCGAGCCTGGGCGGATTCAGCATCGTCGCCCTGATCGCGCAGGAGCGGCTCGGCTGGCGGGCGGGCTACGTGATGATGGCGCTCGACGCGTGCGTGGTCGCGGCCGCGCTGCTGGTGGTGCCTCCGCTGAACGTGCTGATCTCGGCGGCGGGAGTGGTGGTGCTCAACCTGGTCCTGACGTTCAACCACCGGCCCGGGCGCTATCTCGGGTCCTGACCCCCTCCGCAAGCCCTTCGGCGCGCACCGCCGGGTTCCTAGGCTGAGGGCGCGGGCCCCCGCCCGCCCTTCCCGAACGGAGAAACCGGATGTCCGACTGGACCTACGACCCCTACGCCCGCCTCGGCGAGGTGCCGACCTTCGCGCTCGAGAGCGACGACATCGCCGACGGTGCGCCCCTGTCCGCCCGCCACTACGGCGAGGGCTCCGGCGGGGAGGACGTCTCGCCGCACCTGCGCTGGTCGGGAGCCCCCGCCGAGACGAAGAGCTTCGCCGTGACGGTGTTCGACCCCGACGCGCCCACCGGCTCCGGCTTCTGGCACTGGGCCGTCTACAACCTCCCGGCCGACACCACGGAGCTCCCCACGGGAGCCGGAGCCGCCGGCTTCGAGCTGCTCCCGGCGGGCGCGCAGACGCTGCCCAACGAGATGCGGCTGCGCCAGTTCGTCGGAGCGGCGCCGCCGGACCGCGAGCACCGCTACTTCTTCGTGGTGCACGCCCTCGACGTCGAGTCGCTCGACCTCGATCCGGAGTCGACGCCGGCGATCCTCGGCTTCAACGCGCACTTCCACACCCTCGCGCGGGCGCAGATCGTCGCCACGGCGACGCCGGACGGCGCGAAGGGCTGACCCGCTCCGCGGGGAGCGCGCGCTACCCGAAGAGGGTGCGCGCCTCCTCGTAGCGGGCGTCCGGGACCGTCTTGAGGGTGCCGAGCGCCTCGGCGAAGTCCACGTGGTAGATGTCGGTGCCGCGCAGGGCGACCATGCGGCCCCAGTGCTCGGCGACGACGGAGTCGATGGCGGCCATGCCCAGGCGGGTCGCGAGGACGCGGTCGAACGCGGTGGGCGTGCCTCCGCGCTGGATGTGGCCGAGCGTCGTGGCGCGGGTCTCGATGCCGGTGCGCTCCTCGATGAGCGGGGCCAGCAGCTCGCCGATGCCGCCGAGGCGGGGCCGGCCGAAGGCGTCGAGGCCGCGCTCGGAGTGGGCGTCGTCCATCGTGTCGAGCGAGAAGCCCTCGGCTACCACGACGAGCGGTGCGCGCCCGCGGTCCTGCGCGCTCTGCACCCACTCGACGATCTGGTTTAGGGAGGTGCGCTTCTCCGGGATGAGGATGACGTGGGCGCCCGCGGCCATGCCGGAGTGCAGGGCGATCCAGCCGACGTGGCGGCCCATGACCTCGGCGACCATGCAGCGGCCGTGCGAGTCGCCGGTGGTGCGGAGGCGGTCCATCGCGTCGGTCGCGATGCCGACGGCGGTGTCGAAGCCGAAGGTGTAGTCGGTGGCGCCGAGGTCGTTGTCGATGGTCTTCGGGACGCCGACGATCTTGAGGCCCGCGTCCGTGAGGCGCTTGGCCGCGGCCAGGGTGCCCTCGCCGCCGATCGCGATGATCGAGTCGATGCCGTTGCGGTCCATCATCTCGGCGATCTTCTCGGGGCCGCCGTTCTCGCCCTCGAAGGGGTTCGTCCGGCTGGTGCCGATGATCGTGCCGCCCTGCTTGGCGATGCCCTGGATCTCGGGGCGGCCCAGGGGCAGGAGGTCGCCGTCGACCACTCCGCGCCAGCCGTTCCGGAAGCCCACGAACTCCTGGTCGTAGACCTTGATGCCCTTGTAGACGGCACCGCGGATGACGGCGTTGAGGCCGGGGCAGTCGCCACCGGAGGTCAGGATCCCGATCTTCACCCGCTCAGGTTAGAGGACCCGGTGAACGGATGTGCACGCGGACGACGACGGGCCCCTCCTCGCCGCCTCGAGGAAGGGCCCGTCGTCGTGCTCGGTGCTGGTGGGACTAGGTCGTGACGAGCTCGCCGTTGACGCCGCGGGGGAAGAATCCGCCGGTGCGCGTCCCGGCCGCGGGGTTCAGGTACACGATGTTGAGGACCTGGCCCGGGGTGCGGCTGAACGCGATGGAGCTGCCGTCGGTCGGGACGATGTTCGCCTGGCCGTTGACCTTGACGCCCTGGTCGAGGTCGGTCTTGCCGTCGAGGCTGTCGCGCGCGTCGGAGAGCTTGTTCGCCGAGTCGGACAGGTCGGCGGCGTAGATCGCCGAGCGGATCGCGCCCGCGTGGTACGCCTCCACCGCGAGGATGCCGGCGGCCGCGTCGAGGTAGGTCTTCGACTGGATGAGCGGGGCGGCGCCCTTGTAGGCGGTCACTCCCACGTCCTCGAAGACGAACGCGCCGAGCAGGAAGTTCGACTCGCTCGCGAACGGGTCGAACGACTGACCGGCCTTGATCAGCCCCGCCGCAACGGCGGCGGAGTTGAAGCTGTCCTTCAGGTTGATCGCCGGGCGGGCCACCTTCGCGGTGCCCAGCGCGGCCCGCAGGAACTGCACGTGGGCCTTCTCGTCGTTCGCGACCTCGGTGGCGAAGCTCTTCAGCCACGGGGTCTTGAAGTCGACGGGGCGGCCGCCGATGACGCCGCCGGGCGTGCCCTTGCCGGTCACGTCCGAGCCGCCGAGGCCGGTGCCGTAGACGGCGCGGAGGTAGAACTCGGCCTCGAGGTACTCGAGGTTGAGGGCGAAGTTGAGGATCGAGGCGTCGCTGGGGCCGCTGGCAGCGACCTCCTCGGCGGAGGCGGTGGGCGCGGCGAGGGCCGCGGCTCCGATGCCGAGGCCGGCGACGCCGGTGGCCTCGAAGAAGCGGCGACGGTCGAGAGCGGTCTCAGAGCTCTTGACGATCGCGTTGCGGATGAAGGTCGTGTCGAACATGTGCGCATCTCCAGTGATAGGCGGGTGCCGGGCGGCTGGAGCGCCGCCGCGACAGCGCGAAGCTACGCCCGGGACCGACCTGCTGACCAGTGGAAACGGGCGATCGGATCCGCGCATGTGTTCACGCCGTCTGAACCAATCCGCCGGGTGTGTCGCTCCGAACACGTCGTGGATGGGGGTTCTGCGGAGGAGCGTCCGATCCGGTGTCGGAGCCGCCGGTTACCATCACTGCGTGTCGATCCCCGCGCCTGCTCCCGAGCCCTCCTGGGCGACGGTCTACGCGCCGTCGGAGCCCGTGAGCCTCGCGCTCACCCTCCGCACGCTGCTGCGGGGCTCGGGCGACCCGACCATGCTCCTCGACGCGTCCGGCTTCTGGCGGGCGTTCCGCACGCCGCTCGGCCCGGGCACCCTGCATCTGCGGCAGGCGGCGGACGGCGCGGTCCACGCGCGCGCCTGGGGCGGGGGGGCGGAGTGGCTGATCGACGCGGTCCCCGAGCTCCTCGGCCACGGCGACGACTGGAGCGGGCTCGACCTGTCGGCCCACGCGCCGCTCGCCGAGGTGCTCCGCCGCTCGTCGGGCCTGCGCCTCACGCGCGCGAACCTGGTGTTCGAGATGCTCGCGCCGTCGGTCCTCGAGCAGAAGGTCACGAGCACGGAGGCGTGGCGCGCCTACCGGGTGCTGGTGCGCCTCCACGGGGAGCCCGCCCCGGGGCCGGTCGCTCTGCACGTGGCTCCGAGCGCGCAGCAGTGGCGGCGCGTGCCCTCGTGGGACTGGCACCGCGCGGGAGTGGATCCGCGGCGCTCGCGGACCGTCCTCACCGCCGCGCTCGTCGCCTCCGGCCTCGAGCGGACCCTCGCGCTCGGGCGGGGCGGCGACGAGGTCGCCCGCCGGCTGCAGTCGGTGCCGGGGATCGGGCCGTGGACGGCGTCCGAGGTGATGATGCGCGCCCACGGAGATCCGGACGCGGTCAGCGTGGGGGACTACCACCTGGCCGCGGCCGTCGGCTTCGCGCTCACGGGCCGGCTCGGGGTCGACGACGACGGCATGCTCGAGCTCCTCGAGCCGTGGCGCGGGCACCGGCAGCGGGTCATCCGGCTGATCGGCTGCAGCGGAGCGAGGAAGCCGCGGCACGGCCCGCGGATGACCATCCAGGACCACCGCCGGCACTGATCCGCTCCTCCACAGGGGCGGCTCGCGGGCGAGTCGGCGCGACCACCGCGTCACGCCGCGTCCGGGCGGCGGGTCGGGCTTAGCCTCGGAGGATGCAGCAGTCGACGACCCCAGGTGTGCCCGGCAGCGACCCGGAGCGCGAGCCCGACGACGCGGCCGTGCGGAGCGGCGTCGACGCGACGGTCGGTGGTCGGACGCCGGAGGGCGGCACGGGGTCGGACGACGAGGTCGAGGCCGGTGAGGCCCGCGACTCCGGGAGCGGGGCCGAGGTCGCGCCGGCGCCGGAGTCCGCACCCGAGGACGTGCCCGAGCCTCGGGACGCGCAGGAGTCCGACGCTGAGGACGAGCCCGTGCGCGAGTCCGAGATCCAGGACGAGGACGAGGTCGTGCGCGACGCTCAGGACGAGGCCGTGAGCGAGCCCGATGCCGAGGACGAGGTCGTGCGCGACGCTGAGGACGAGGTCCTGCGCGGGCCCGACGCCGCGTCGGAGTCGGAGCACGCCGCGCCCGCCGCCGCCGAGCCCGAGGTCGACGACCGCCCGATGATCGAGCGCGTCGAGTCCCTGGTCCGCCGCTGGATCGCGCGCAGCGGCGAGTTCCCGGTCGAGCCCGCCGCCCAGCGGCTCGCGGGCGTGCTCCAGGACCCGAACGGACTCGACTTCGCCGTCGGGTTCGTCGACGGCGTCGCCCGGCCCGAGGACCTCTCGGTCGCGGCCGAGAACCTCGCGGCGCTCACCGCGAAGACGCCCGCCTTCCTCCCCTCCTACCTGCGCGCGGCGATCAGCACCGGCGGCGCCGTCGGCCCCGTGCTGCCCTGGGTGGTCGTGCCCGCGGCCCGCCGGGTCCTCCGCCGCCTCGTCGGGCACCTCGTGGTCGACGCCTCGGAGGCCCGTCTCGGCGCGGCCGTCGCCGCGCTGCGCGAGGGCGGCGACCGGCTCAACCTCAACCTCCTCGGCGAGGCCGTGCTCGGCGAGCGCGAGGCCGGCCGGCGCCTCGAGGGGACCCTCCGCCTGCTCGAGCGGCCGGACGTCGACTACGTCAGCGTCAAGGTCTCGAGCGTCGTCAGCCAGCTGTCGATGTGGGCCTTCGAGGAGGAGGTCGACCGCGTCGTGGAGCGTCTCACCCCGCTCTACCAGGCCGCCGCGTCCGGAGCCGACCCCACCTTCGTCAACCTCGACATGGAGGAGTACCGCGACCTCGATCTGACGGTCGCCGTGTTCCGGCGCCTCCTCGAGCAGCCGGGCATGCTCGACCTCGAGGCGGGCATCGTCCTGCAGGCCTACCTGCCCGACTCCGTCCGCGTGCTCGACGAGCTGACCGAGTGGGCGCAGGAGCGCCGGGCCCGCGGCGGAGCCCCGATCAAGGTGCGCGTCGTGAAGGGCGCGAACCTCGCGATGGAGAGGGTCGATGCGGCCCTGCACGACTGGCCGCTCGCGACGGTCGGCAGCAAGGTGGAGGCCGACACGAACTACAAGCGCCTGCTCGACCGGGCACTGCGGCCGGAGCGCGTCGACGCGGTGCGCGTGGGCGTCGCCGGGCACAACCTCTTCGACCTCGCCTGGGCGTGGCTCACGGCGACCGAGCGCGGGGTGACCGGCGCGGTCGAGATCGAGATGCTGCTCGGGATGGCGACCGGGCAGGCGCGCGCCGTCCGCGAGGACGTGGGACGCCTCCTCCTCTACACGCCCGTCGTGCACCCGCACGAGTTCGACGTGGCCATCTCGTACCTCATCCGCCGGCTCGAGGAGAACAGCAGCCCCGAGAACTTCCTCTCGGCCGCGTTCCGCCTCGACGACGAGGAGGTGCTGCAGCGGGAGCTCGGCCGCTTCCGCGCCTCGCTCGAGGCCCTCGACGACTCCGTCCCGCCGCCGAACCGCACGCAGGACCGCCTGCGGGAGTGGTCCTCCGGCTCCGGCCGCCGCCTCGTGCAGGAGCACGCCCGCGCCGGCGAGCGGGCGCAGGACCCGGCCGCCGCGGGCCTGACGCAGGCCGTCCTCGGCCTCAGCCGCGGCTCCGGTTCGGCCGCCGCGACCGCGGGCTTCCACAACGAGCCCGACACCGACCCCGCCCTCCCCGGCAACCGACGCTGGGCGCGCCTGATCACCGAGCGCATCGCCGGGTCGACCATCGGAGCGGGCACGGCCGACGCCGCACGCGTGAGCACCGAGGCGGAGCTCCAGGAGGTGCTGCGCACGGTGTCCCGCCGCGCGGAGCGCTGGGGCGAGCGCCTGGGCTACGACCGAGCGGCCGTGCTCGACCGCGCCGGCCTCGTCCTCGCCGCGAACCGCGACCGCCTGATCGAGGTGATGGCCTCCGAGACCGGCAAGACGATCGCCGAGGCCGACCCCGAGGTCTCCGAGGCCATCGACTTCGCCCACTACTACGCCACCCGCGCCCGCGAGCTCGACGCCGTCACCGGGGCCACCTTCGTCCCCGCGCGGGTCACCGTCGTCGCTCCGCCGTGGAACTTCCCGGTCGCCATCCCGGCCGGATCGATCCTCGCGGCGCTCGCCGCCGGCTCCGGAGTCGTGGTGAAGCCGGCGCCCCAGGCCCGCCGCTCGGCGGCTGTGCTCGTCGAGGCGCTCTGGGACGCGGGCGTCCCGCAGGAGCTCCTCGCCCTGGTCGACCTCGACGAGGAGGAGCTGGGACGGGCGCTGATCACCGACCCCCTCGTGGACCGCGTGCTGCTCACCGGCTCCTACGAGACCGCCCGCCTCTTCCGCTCCTGGCGGCCCGGCCTCGCACTGCAGGCCGAGACCAGCGGCAAGAACGCGATCATCGTCACTCCCCACGCCGACTACGACCTCGCCGTCGCCGACATCGTCCGCAGCGCCTTCGGGCACGCCGGCCAGAAGTGCTCCGCCGCCTCCCTGGTGATCCTGGTCGGCTCGGTCGCCCGCTCCAAGCGCTTCCGCGCCCAGCTGGTCGACGCCGTCACGTCGCTCCGCGTCGGCCGGCCCGACGACCCGTCGGCGGTGATGGGGCCGCTCATCGAGGAGCCCACCGGCAAGCTCCTGCACGCGCTCACCACGCTGGGCGGAGGCGAGTCGTGGCTCGTCGAGCCGCAGCGGCTCGACGAGAGCGGCACGCTCTGGTCGCCCGGGATCCGCGAGGGCGTCACCGAGGACAGCTACGTCCACCTCACCGAGTTCTTCGGCCCGGTGCTCGGGATCATGCACGCGGCGACCCTCGAGGACGCCGTCCGGATGCAGAACGGCACCGAGTACGGGCTCACGGCCGGGCTCCACTCCCTGCACGCCGACGAGCTCGCCCTCTGGATCGACTCGGTCGAGGCGGGCAACCTCTACGTCAACCGGGGCATCACCGGAGCCATCGTCCGGCGCCAGCCCTTCGGCGGCTGGAAGCGCTCGTCCGTCGGCGGCGGCGCGAAGGCGGGCGGACCCAACCACCTCATCGGCCTCGGCTCCTGGAAGCCCTCGCCCGCGCGCTCCTCCTCGACGCTGCACCTGCGCGGCCTCGACGACCGCGCGCGCCAGTTCATCGAGGCGGCCCAGTCCTCGCTCCGGTTCGAGCAGTTCGACCTGCTCCGCCGCTCCGCCCTCTCCGACCAGCTCGCCTGGGCGACCGAGTTCGGCGTCGTCACCGACATCTCGAAGGTCGGCGTCGAGCGGAACCTGTTCCGCTACCTCCGCGTGCCGATCGCGCTGCGCCTGGCCGACGGCGGCGACCTCGGAGAGCTCCTCCGCGTCATCGCCGCGGGCCTGCTGACCCGCTCCCGGATGGACATCTCCACGTCCCTCCCGCTCCCGCCGCGGGTCCAGGAGATGCTCGGCGGCGACGAGCTCGCCGAGATGGCGGGCCTCGTCCCGCGCATCGTCGTCGAGACCGACGCCCAGTGGCTCGAGCGCGCCGCGGCCGGCCGCATCACGGCCCCGCGCATCCGCATCATCGGCGACATCGTCTCCGACCGCGTCGACGGCTACGCGGGCCCGCAGGCCCCCGGCAGCCCGACGCACGGACAGCAGGCCGTCGTCCGCCGATCGTCCGACTCGACCGGCTCCTTCACCGACGTCGTCGCCGGCATGACCCGCGGCAGCACGGGCACGCCGGTCCCGCTCACCCGCGCCGACGGATCCCGCGTCCCCCTCGCGACCGCCCTCGCCGAAGCCCTCGGCGGCGCCCTCGACACCGCCGTCTACGCCGACCCGGTCACCCCCGCCGGCCGCGTCGAACTGCTGCCCTTCCTCCGCGAGCAGGCGATCTCGATCACGAACCACCGCTTCGGCAACCCGATCGATCTGAGCGACGACGTGCTGTAGTCGATTCCACGCCCGTCCCTGACCGGCGTGGCGCGGTCGGCTTCTCGACGGGGTGCGTTCTGTGGAGCGGGGGGCGTTCGGCTACAGCGATCCGCTCGCACGCGGATCGCTGGTTCGCCTCGGGGGCGGTGCTTGCAGGGACGGTGTGAACGGGCGTGGCGCGGTCGGCTTCGCGACGGGGTGCGTTCTGAGGAGCGGGGTGCGTTCGGCTACAGCGATCCGCTGGTACGCGGATCGCTGGTTCGACTCGGGGACGGTGCTCGCGGGGATGGTGTGAACGGGCGTGGCGCGGTCGGCTTCTCGACGGGGTGCGTTCTGAGGGGCGGGGTGCGTTCGGCTGCAGCGATCCGCTGGTACCCGGATCGCTGGTTCGCCTCGGGGGCGGTGCTTGCGGGGATGGTGGCATCAGGCGGGCGCGGGTCGGCCTCCCGACGGAGCCTCGGGACGCGGCTCGACGAGGGGCGACCGGGGGACTTACTTGTCGCGGCAAGTAGTGGGTAGGGTGGGGGGATGAGTGCGCCCGAGACACGCTGGCTGACGCCCGATCAGCTCGACGCCTGGCTGCGCTTCATCGCGGTCGTGGAACTGCTGCCGGGCGCCCTCGACTCGCAGCTGCAGCGCGACGCGGGGCTCACGCACTTCGAGTACCTGACGCTGGCGATGCTGTCCGAGGCGCCCGACCGCGCCCTCCGGATGACCACGCTCGCCGCCCGCACCAACGCGACCCTGCCCCGCCTCTCGCACGTGGTGACCCGCCTCGTCGCCCGCGGCTACCTCGAGCGCCGCCCCTGCGCCTCCGACGGCCGCGCCACGAACGCGGTGCTCACCGACGCCGGCCTCCAGAAGATCGTCGACACGGCGCCCGGTCACGTCGCGACCGTGCTGGCCGACGTCATCGATCCGCTCGACGCCGAGCAGATCCCGCAGCTGGCCGACATCATGTCGCGCATGCTCGCCCGGCTCGACCCCGAGGGCAGGATGACGGTCGACGCCGTGCGCTCCTCGCTCGGAGACCCCGACACCCGCTCCTGCTGAGCGCACCGACCCCTCACTCCCGGGGCGGACCGGCCTCGGCCGCGGCCGGATCCGTGTACAGGGACTCCCGGACGTGGCCGTCAGGGTCCTCGAGGCCGCGCGCCCGTATGGAGCCGAGGTCCTGCACCGCGACCGGCTCGGCGCCGCTGGAGGCCGGCCCGTTCCCGACCTCCTCCCGACTGCCGACGCTCACCGCGAAGAGGGCCTGCACCTGGGAGCGCGCGTCGATGATCTCCTTCG
Organism: Rathayibacter sp. AY1A2; assembly: GCF_002930935.1. Classification (NCBI taxonomy): domain Bacteria; kingdom Bacillati; phylum Actinomycetota; class Actinomycetes; order Micrococcales; family Microbacteriaceae; genus Rathayibacter; species Rathayibacter sp. AY1A2. The sequence continues at coordinate 45,317 of NZ_PSTP01000007.1, forward strand.
ACCTGGAGGTCGAGAAGGAGGGGTGCGGGAGGAGCATTGCGGACACGTGCTCGGAGGCGACGGAGCAGGCGGCGTCGCCGCTGAACAGAGGATTCAGGGCTGAAAAAGAGATCCAGGGTCCGGCCGAGCGCCGGGGAGAACGCCCTCGAGCGCTCCGGATCCGTGAACGGGAGGTCGACGAGGATCGAGTCGACGGCCCTCCGCATCCGTACGGCGATCGGCCGCGCGACACGCGGAGTCCGTGCCATCATCGCCTCGTGCAGTTCACCACGACGCTCTTCCGGATCGGCAACAACACCGGCATCGAGGTGCCGCCCGAGGTCCTCGAGGCACTCGGCGGCGGCAAGCGTCCCGCCGTCGCGGTGACGGTGAACGGCTACCGCTTCACCAGCACGGTCGGAGCGATGGGCGGACGCGCGCTCATCCCGTTCTCGGCCGAGAAGCGCCGCGAGACGCAGCTCGCCGGCGGTGACGCGATCGACGTCGTGATCGAGCTCGACACCGCGCCGCGCGAGGTCGTCGTGCCGGAGGACCTGGCGTCCGCGCTGGCCTCAGCGGGCGCTGTGGAGCGCTTCGCCGCGCTCTCGCCCAGCGCGCGGAAGGCCCACGTCACGTCGGTCGAGGGCGCGAAGGCCGCCGAGACGAGGGCGCGCCGCGTCGCCTCGATCGTCGCGGCGCTCGTCGGCTGACGGGCGCGCCACGGTCCGGGACGCCACCTCGTCGCCGGATAGGCTGACTCCGGCGCCCCACGGCGGAGCGCTCTGGAAAGCGGAGTCGGGGGACTTGATGGGTGCGGTTCGGCGTTGGGTGTTCCCGATCGTGTGGATGGTCATCATCGGAGCGGCGAGCATCGCCCTGGTGAAGATCGCGTTCTTCCCGGACGGCGCGGCCGAGGCCGATCCGACGCAGCCGACCGGTGAGATCACCGAGCCGACCGTCACGGTCGCCCGCGGCACGGTCACCAACGACCTCACCCTCCAGGGCACCGTCGCCGCCGACCCCGCCGTGCCGCTCAAGGCGACGGCGGCCGGAACGGTCGACGACGTCTACGTGCAGCAGGGCGCGGCCGTCGCGTCGGGCGATCTCATCTACGACATCCGCGTCGAGACTCCGCGCGACCCGGTCGAGACGACCGGCCCGGACGGCGCCGTCACCCTCACCCAGCAGGAGCCCTCCGTGCGCTTCGAGCGGGTCTACGCCGCGACCGGCGGCACCCTCAGCGCGCTCGGCGTCATCCACGACCAGGCCGTCACGGTCGGCGAGGTGACCGGACAGGTCGCGCCGCCGAGCTACGCCGTCACCGGCACGATCGACGCGCAGCAGCTCTACCGCATCCAGAACCGGCCGACGGAGGCGCAGGTCGCGATCACCGGCGGGCCCGCCGGCTTCACCTGCACCGACCTCACTATCAGCACCCCTCTCGCCGGAGCCGGCGAGGGCGGCACGACCGGCGGAGCGACGGACGGCGGCGGCGGTGGAACCTCCACCGGCGGCTCCGGCACGAGCTTCACCTGCCAGGTGCCGACGGAGGTCACCGTGTTCCCCGGGCTCGCCGCCTCGGTGACGCTCGCGGGAGGCAAGGCGGAGGACGTCCTCGTCGTGCCGACCACCGCGGTCGAGGGCACCGCCCAGTCCGGCGTCGTGTTCCGCCGGGCGGACGACGGCAGCACCGAGGAGGTCCCGGTGACGCTGGGACTCACCGACGGCAGCTCCGTCGAGATCACCGGCGGAGTGGAGGAGGGCGCCGAGCTCCTGCAGTTCGTGCCGGGCGCGGAGGAGGCGGCTCCCGACGTCCAGCTGGGCGGCGACTGCATCGCGCAGCCCGACGGCTCGGTCTTCTGCTCGTGACGATCCTCCGGCTCGAGGGGATCCGCAAGGTCGTCCCGCTGCCCGACGCACCGCCGCTGACGATCCTCGACGGCGTCGATCTCGAGGTGGGCGAGGGCGACCACGTCTCGGTCGTGGGGCGCAGCGGCTCCGGCAAGTCGACGCTGCTCAACATCCTCGGACTCATCGACGAGCCCACCGAGGGGCGGATGCTGCTCGAGGGTGCTCCCACCGAAACCCTGTCCTCGCGGGCCCGCGCGCGCATCCGCGGCGGCAGCATCGGCTTCATCTTCCAGCAGTTCAACCTGCTGGAGGGGCGGACCGCCCGCGAGAACGTGATGACGCCGCTGCTCTACGCGACCGGATCGGAGTTCTGGCGCCGCCGCGACCTCGCGGCCGAGATGCTGGAGCGGGTCGGCCTCGGGCACCGCGTGGACTCGATGCCCGGGCGCATGTCCGGCGGCGAGCAGCAGCGGATCGCGATCGCCCGCGCCCTGGTGCGCCGACCGCGGCTGATCCTCGCCGACGAGCCGACGGGCGCCCTCGACACCGACACCGGCGAGAGCGTGATGGGCCTGCTCGACGAGATCGCCCGCGAGTCCGGCTCCGCGCTGGTCACCATCACCCACGACCCGGCCATCGCGGCGCGGGCCGAGCGCCACTACCGGCTCGACCACGGCCGACTGGGCTCGACCGCGGATGCGGGCCCCGTCGCCGAGGCGGTAGTCGTCTGATGCGCGTGCTCGTCGGGATCGCCGGCGCGATCGTCGAGGCGTGGACCGAGCTGCGGATCCACCGCGGCCGCGTGCTGCTCTCGCTGATCGGAGTCGCGGTGGCCGTCGCCGCCCTGACCGCGGTCGTCGCCGCCGGTGGCATCGCCCGCCAGGCCAGCATCGAGCAGGCCGAGCGCTCCAGCGGGCGCCCGGCGAGCCTCTTCCTCTCCGCCTACACCTCCGGCACCGGCACCGCCGAGGTGGATGCCGACGCACTCCAGGCCGCGTGGACCGGTGCGCTGGAGCGGTATTCCATCACCTACGCGAGCCGCTCGACCTACGGCAGTGCGCGCGTCCAGTTCGCCGACGGCGCCGTCGACGTCGCGGTGCAGGCGGTCGACCAGCCCTTCGCCGAGATGCACCGGCTGAAGATCGTGGACGGCTCCTGGTTCACCGCCCGCGACTCCCAGCGCCTCGCTCCCGCACTCGTCGTCAACGAGCGCTTCTGGGAGCGGATCGGGAGCCCGGATCTGCGCACCCACCCGGTGGTCACCCTGCTCGGCTCCGAGCGCGACGTCACGGGCGTGGTGGTCGGCGTGACTCCCTCCTCGCAATTCGAGACGGATCCGTCGATGATGATGCTCGCGGACGCCTACCCGGCGGTCGCCCGCGACGCCGACCCGCAGTTCGGCGGGCAGGGCGTGCCGAACTACGAGATGTGGGTGCCGCTCGACCTGGCCGAGCCCCTCGCCGCAGCGGTGGAGCGCGACGTGGCCGGCGCCCTGGGATCCGACTTCGAGGTGTCGGTCGACCGGCAGGACTACCTGGTCTACGACTCCGACCCCTTCGGCGTGCTGACCTGGGTGATCGGCGGCGTGGCGGGCCTGGTGCTGGCGCTCGGCGCGCTCGGACTGCTCAACATCGCCCTGGTCACCGTCCGGCAGCGGATCCGCGAGATCGGCATCCGGCGCAGCTTCGGCGCCTCCTCCGGCCGCATCTTCTTCTCGATCATGATGGAGAGCGTCGTGGCGACCGTCGTCGCGGGAGTGGTCGGCGTGACGATCGCGGTCATCCTCGTCACCAACCCGTGGACGGTGGCCTTCGTGCAGGACAACGGGATCGCCGACATCCCGCCTTTCCCGGCCGAGGCGGCGCTGCTCGGGCTCGGGGCGGCGACCCTCGTCGGCGCGCTCGCGGGCCTGGTGCCGGCGATCGTCGCCGTGCGGGTGAAGGTGATCGACGCGATCCGCTACTGAGGCCCGCCGAGGGTGACGACGAGCTCCTCGCCCTCGAGCGCGGCGTGCGCGTCGGAGTAGTGCGCGATCCGGGGCAGCCCCCGGGTGCTCGCACTCTCGTGGCTCCCGACGACGATGACGCGCATGCCGGCGTCCAGACCCGCCCGGATGCCGGCCTCGGCGTCCTCGAACACCAGCGCGTCCTCGGGGGAGACGCCGAGCAGGGCCGCGGCGGCGAGGTAGCCGTCGGGAGCAGGCTTGCCGTTCGCGACGTCGTGCGCGGTGACGACGGTGTCGGGGGAGGGGACGCCCGCCGCGGCCAGACGGGCGGCCGCCAGTGCCGGGCTCGCGGACGTGACCAGGGCGACGCGCTCGCGGGGGAGTGAGGCGAGGAACGCCGTCGCGCCGGGGATCTCGACGGTGCCCTCGGTGTGCTCGAGCTCGTACGCGTCGAGCTCCGCGACGATCGCGTCGACGTCGCTGCCGGCCGGAGCGAAGCGGCGGACGCTGTCGGCGGCGCGGACACCGTGAACGGCGCCGAGCACCGCGTCGTGGTCGAGAGCGAAGCGCTCGGCGAAGGCACCCCAGATGGTCTCCACGACGGCCGTCGAGTCGACGAGCGTCCCGTCCATGTCGAAGAGGGCGGCGCGGGCTCGGAGGAGGTGGGGCATGCGTCCATCCTGGCGGTCGGCGGCCTCCGGCGTCTGCCGGAGCGGACAGCGCTCGGACAGCGCGCGATCAGCCCGCCCTCAGGCCATGCATCGTGTCGCGGCGCTACGGTGGTCCGAGATCGCGGGCAGACGCCCGGAGGGGAGTGGAGGACGCCATGACGGACGACAACGGAACCGGCACGGACCAGGGCGCGAGCACGGGCGGCGAGGCCTCCGGACCCCGCGCCGGGTGGTACCCGGACCCGGCGGGCTCGTCCCGTCAGCGCTGGTGGGACGGGACCGGCTGGACGGAGTCGCTCCGCGACGCGCCGGCGGCCACTCCCACCGCCCCGGCCGAGAGCGGGTCGGCGCAGGCCGCCGCGACTCCCGTTCCGCCGACCGCACCGACTCCGCCCGCGCCGCCCGCCGAGCGTCCCGCCTACGGGGAGACGTCGAGCGGAGCGGCGACGAGCTACGGGCAGTCGGCCTCGGGTCAGTATCCGCAGCAGCCGTCGTCCGCCGACCCGCAGCAGGGCTACGGGCAGCAGGGCTACGGGCAGCAGGGCTACGGCCAGCAGGGCTACGGCCAGCAGGCTCCCCAGCAGTACGGCCAGCAGCCGCAGCAGCCCTACGGCCAGCCGCAGCCGCAGTACCCGGCCTACGCCGCGGCTCCCGGAGCACCCGTGCAGCAGCGCGACACGAGCATCGTCACGTCCACCCCGTGGATCTGGGTGGTGGTCCTCCTGCCGCTGCTCTCGGCGCTGTCGATCTTCCTCCTCCCGCCGAGCGCGATCGTCGACTCGTCGATGGCCTCGACCTACGGGCCGAGCTCCTCGATGGGGATGTCGACCGCCTACCTCGTCGGCCTCGGCGTGCTCCAGGTCGTCGGCTTCCTGATCTACGCGGCGGAGGTCGTCTTCGCCTTCCTCGACTGGCGCCAGCTGAAGCGAGCCGGCCTGCAGCGTCCGTTCCACTGGGCGTGGGCCTTCCTCGCCGCTCCCTACGTCTACGTGATCGGCCGCAGCGTGGTCGTGAAGCGCGTGACCGGCGGCGGCCTCCTCCCGCTCTGGGTCTTCCTCGGCGTCGTGGTCGTGTCGTTCCTCATCGCGATCGGCTGGACGGTGTCGCTGTTCTCCCTGATGACGCAGGCCTTCTCTCCCGCGGGCTTCTGAACCCGTGCGCGCCGCCGATCTCGTCCTGACCGGCGGCGCCGTCTTCACCGCCGACGCCGTGCGCTCCCGAGCGCACGGCGTCGCTGTCGTCGGAGGGCGGATCGTCGCGGTCGGCGCCGACGCCTCCGACCTGATCGGGCCGCGCACCGAGGTGGTCGACCTCGAGGGCCGGATGCTCGTCCCCGGCTTCCAGGACGCCCACGTGCACCCGGTCTGGGGCGGCGCCGCGCTGCTGCGCTGCTGGCTCGGAGCGGGAGGGTCGCCCGCCGAGCACCTGGCGACGGTCGCCGGGTACGCGGCTCGGGAGAGCGGAGCGGAGTGGATCCTCGGCGGCGGCTGGAACCTGCCCGACTTCCCCGGAGGCACCCCGACCGCCCGCGAGCTCGACACGGTCGTCCCTGACCGGCCCGCCTTCCTCACCAACGCCGACGGGCACGGCGCCTGGGTCAACTCCGCCGCACTGCGCCTCGCGGGAATCGACCGCACGACGCCGGACCCCGCCGACGGCCGCATCGAGCGCCTGGCCGACGGCACCCCCTCCGGCACCCTGCACGAGGAGGCGATGGACGCGGTCCGCCGCCACCTCCCGCCCGCGAGCGCGGACGAGCTCCACCGCGCGCTGCTCCTCGGGCAGGAGACCCTGCACTCGTTCGGAGTGACGGCGTGGCAGGACGCGATCATCGGCTCCTACGGCGATGTGGGCGACCCCGGTCCGGTGTACCGCCGCGCGGCGCTGAGCGGCGAGCTGACCGGGCGCGTCCGCGGTGCGCTGTGCTGGGACCGAGGCCGCGGCGTCGAGCAGATCCCGGAGCTCGTCGAGCGGCGCGCGGCGCTCGCCGCCGACGGTTTCGCGCCGACGACCGTCAAGATCATGCAGGACGGGGTCGCCGAGAACTTCACGGCGGCGATGCTCGAGCCCTACCTCGACGGGCACGGCGGCCACGGTCACGGCGACGGCCTCTCGATAGTCGACCCGCGCCTCCTGAACGAGGCCGTGCCGCTCCTGGACGCGGCCGGGTTCCAGGTCCACTTCCACGCGATCGGCGATCGCGCCGTGCGCGAGTGCCTGGACGCCGTCGAGCGGGCGATCCAGGCGAACGGGCGCCGCGGCAACCGCCACCACCTCGCCCACCTGCAGGTCGTGCATCCGGACGACCTGCCGCGCTTCCGTGCGCTCGACGTCGCGGCCAACCTGCAGATGCTGTGGGCCTCGCTGGAGCCGCAGATGGTGGAGCTGACGCTGCCGTTCCTCAGTGAGCGGCGCGGCTCGTGGCAGTACCCCTTCGGCGACCTGCTCCGCTCGGGCGCGGTGCTCGCCGCGGGGAGCGACTGGCCGGTGTCGACGCCCGACCCGCTCGCCGCGATCCACGTCGCGGTGAACCGGCTCTCGGCGCCGTCCGAGCGCGAGCCGGGGTGGAGCGAGGAGGTGTTCCTCCCGGAGCAGCGCCTCGACCTCGCCACCGCCCTCTCCGCCGCCACGGCCGGCTCGGCGTGGGTGAACGGCCTGGAGGGCGAGTCGGGCTCGATCGCCGTGGGACTCGCGGCGGACTTCGCCCTGCTGGACCGGGACCCCTTCGCCGGCGACCCCCGGGCGATCGGGGACACCCGGGTGCTGGGCACCTGGATCGGCGGCGAGCGCGTCCACACCGCAGCGGACACGCCCGCCTGATCCGGGTCGTTCAGGAGGCGGCGCTCAGCAGGTGATCGCTCCGCCGATGATCCCCGCGAGCAGCCCGCCGGTCGCGGAGGCGATCGCGCCGGGACCGGAGATCGCGCCGATCACCCCGCCGGTCGCGGCACCGCTGACGCCGCTCCCGGCGACGCAGTGGCCCCACTCGGGCGAGCTCCAGTCGCTGTTCCGGTTCAGGCCGCCCACCGCGGAGCGGGACGCCGAGTCCGGGGCGAAGTGGAAGGTGAGCGTGTCGGAGTCGTCGATCGACCAGTGGCCCGACACGGTGCGGCCGCGTCCGACGTCGATCCTCTCCGGGAGTGCGTCGGACGTCTCGGCGCCGTCCGTGAAGCCGACCCCGCCGCCCGCCAGCTCGACGATCCGCGTGCCGTCGGTGACGTCGAAGGTCACCGTCGACGCCGATCCGCCCCGCGCCTCGAGGTGCACCCGGCTGCTCGTCTCCTGCCTCGCCGGCTCGGCGTGCGCGGCCTGCGCTGTGAACAGCGGCACCGCCAGCAGAGCGGCCGCCGCCGCGACCAGTGCCGTGCTCGTCCTCTGTCGTTCCATCGTCGTTCCCTCCCTCGGATTCCGATCCAGGAGGGAGGGCTCAGCGCCGCCGGTCGACGAGGGCGAGGACGACGGACGCCACCGCTGCCGCGACGGCGGCGGTGACCACGACGTCCCACGGATCCTCGGCGCCCACCGCGGTCGCGACGAGGTGCCCGGCCAGGACGCCGACTAACAGAGCCGGCAGCATCAGCCAGATGCGCCGTCTCCGTCGTGCCGCCGTATCGGCCTGTTCCCTGTCGCTCATGCTCGCCCTCCTGGATTTACCATACAGGTATGGAGTACCAGGCGGTCGCGACGCTCGTCGAGGAGGTGGCGCGATCCGTCAGGCCTCGCTGCGCTGGATGAGGCGGGAGAGGACGATCGCGGAGCGCGTGTGGTCGACGTTGGGCGCGATGCGGACCTTCTCGAGGGCGAGCTCGAGGCTGGGGATGTCGCGCGAGCGGATGTGGACGATCGCGTCGGCGGAGCCGGTGACCGTGCCCGCGTCGACGACCTCGGGGACCGCGGAGAGGATGCGGCGGAGCTCGTCCGGAGCGACGGTGCCGCGGCAGAAGAGCTCGACGTAGGCCTCGGTGGCCATGCCGTCGACCGCGGGGTCGACCTTGATCGTGAAGCCGCGGATCACGCCGTCGGCCACGAGGCGGTCGACGCGGCGCTTCACCGCGGAGGCGGAGAGCCCGACCACGCCGCCGATGTCGCCGTAGCCCGCGCGGGAGTTCTGGCGCAGCAGATCGAGGATCTTCCGATCGATGTTGTCCATGCTCCGAGGATAGGCGCGGCCGGAGCGGCGCCTGGACGGCAGCAGAGTGCCACTGGAGATTCGTGACGCCCGGCTATATAGTTGCTCTCGGTCAATAGTTGATCGCGGTCAACTAGAACCGCCGCCGTGCTGAAGAGGAGCCCATGTCACACCCCGAACACCGCGCCGCATTGCGCGGAACCACCGCGCCGCACGCCCCCGCCGGGCCGGACGGCGCCATGTCGCACCGCCAGGTGCTCGAATCGCTCAGCGGCCTGCTGCTGGGCATGTTCGTCTCGATCCTCGCGGGCACGGTCGTGTCGACCTCGCTGCCCCGGATCATCTCCGACCTCAAGGGCGACCAGAACGCCTACACCTGGGTCGTCACCGCGACCCTGCTCGCGACCACGGTCTCCACTCCGCTCTGGGGCAAGTTCGCCGACCTGTTCAACCGCAAGCTGCTGATCCAGCTCGCCCTCGGCCTGTTCGTCATCGGCTCCGCTCTGGCCGGCTTCTCGCAGGACACGAACATGCTGATCGTCTTCCGCGTGTTCCAGGGCCTGGGCGCCGGCGGACTCGCCGCGCTGAGCCAGATCATCATGGCCGACATCATCAGCCCCCGTGAGCGCGGCAAGTACGCCGGCCTCTTCGGCGGCGTGATGGCGATCGGCACCGTCGGCGGCCCGCTCCTGGGCGGCGTCGTGACCGACGCGTTCGGCTGGCGCTGGAACTTCTTCATCGCGATGCCCGTCGCGATCGTCGCGATCGTCCTCCTCCAGATGACCCTCCGCCTCCCCGCGCACCCCAAGCGGAAGGTGCGGATCGACTACCTCGGCGCCGTGCTCATCGCGGGCGGCGTCTCGCTCCTGCTGATCTGGGTCTCCCTCGCCGGCAAGAACTTCGACTGGGCCTCGTGGGAGACCGCGGTCATGGTCGGCGGTGCCGTCGTGCTGCTGATCGCCGCCGTGATCACCGAGCTCACCGTGGCCGAGCCGATCATCCCGATGGGGATGTTCAAGAACCGCACCTTCAGCCTCGCCGTCGTGGCGAGCATCTCGGTCGGCGTCTCGATGTTCGGCGTCGCCGTCTTCCTCGCGCAGTACATGCAGCTGGCCCGCGGAGCCACGCCGACCCAGTCGGGCCTGCTCACCATCCCGATGATGGCCGGCCTGCTGATCGCCTCGACGATCTTCGGCGGGATCATCTCGCGCACCGGCAAGTGGAAGGCGATCATGATCAGCGGCGGCGTGCTCGCCGTGATCGGAACCTCCCTCCTCAGCACCCTCCGCTACGACACGGACCTGGTCCTCGTCGGGCTCTACATGGCCGTCCTCGGCGCCGGCCTGGGCATGCTGATGCAGAACCTCGTCCTGGTGGTGCAGAACTCGATCGAGGTGAAGAACCTCGGCGTCGCGACCAGCGCGGTCACGTTCTTCCGCAGCCTCGGCGGCACCGTCGGAGTCTCGGTCCTGGGCTCGATGCTCGGCACCGTGATCGCCGACCGCATCAAGACCGGCATCGCGGGTCTCGCTCCCGCCGACCAGGCTCTCGCCGCGCAGGCGCTGGGCAGCGGCACGATCCCGCAGCCGGCCACCCTGCCCGACGCCGTGCGCGTCGTGGTCGAGAGCGCCTACGGGATCGGCGTCGGCGACGTGTTCCTCTACAGCATCCCGCTCGCCGTGGTCACGCTGATCGCCGTCGTCCTCCTGCCCAACGTGAGCCTCGGCTCGAAGAACGCGGTGCAGCTCAAGGCGGAGCCGACCACTCCGCTGCAGGCCGCGGAGGACGCCCTCATCGCCGCCTCGGACGGCCAGGCGGCGCTCCGCCCCGTCGGCCAGGCCCGGCGGACGGACGACGCGACGCACGCCCGGGAGGGTCGCGAGGCCACTCCCGTCGGACACGGCCGCCACGCCGACGAGGAGCGGCAGGAGGAGCCGGTCGGGCACGCCCGGCACGCTGCTCCCACCGGCTCCGTCGACGTGATCGAGCGCTCCTGATGCCCGCCGCCGCGCCCTCGGCCGAGGCGCTGCACGAGGTCGAGGAGCAGATCACCGTGCTCGCCGTCCAGGTGCGCCTCGCCGTCCGGGACGCGGCGGCGTCGATCGACCCGGCGCTGCCGCCCTTCGGACTGCGGCTGCTGCGGATCCTCGAGCGCTGCGGTCCGGTCCACTCCGGTGCCGCGGCGGAGCGGCTCGGGGTCGACCGCAGCGCGATCAGCCGCCAGGCCCGCCAGCTCGCCGAGCTGGGCCTGGTCGAGATGACCTCCGATCCCGCCGACGGCCGAGCGCGGTTCCTCTCGCTCAGCGCGGCCGGATGCGAGCGGATGCGCGACCTCGGCGGCCGTCAGCGGCAGCGGATGCAGGAGGCGCTGAGCGCATGGCCCGAGGAGGACCTGCGCGCGTTCGCGGGGTACCTGGAGCGGCTGACCGCGGCGGAGTGAGCCGCGTGATCTGAACGAGTGGCGCGGACCGATGCGGTCCGCGCCACTTCTGTGTGCCGCCGGACGCGGCGCGGGCGCGCTGACCGCGCGCCGTCTCGCGCCACCCGGTGCCGACGCCGTCGTGGTCGTTCTACATTTCCTGAGATGTTCTCACTCAGGAGGCGATGACCCTGTTCTCTTTCGACCATGCAGCAGCGGCGGAGCTGGTCCGCGCCTCGGACGAGGCGGCGGAGGCGCTCGCCTCCCAGGAGCTGCTGAGGTCCGTCGCTGCCGAGTACGCACTGGGCGAGTTCCGCGGCGCGTACGCCGAGCTGTTCCGCCGGGTCCGCCTCTGCGACAGGGAGAACCGCGGTCGGCTGAGCGCCGAGCTGCACGAGCTCGCCGACACGGTTCGGCTCGTGGCACGGAAGGCCGAGGAGGAGCGTCGGCGCCGGGAGGAGTACGCGGCCTGGGAGCGGCGGGCGGACGAGCGCGAGCAGCAGCGCCGCCTCGATCCGGTCGCGGCCCTCGCGGCGGGAGTCGACGAGGTCGTCGACCGGCCGCCGTCCGATCGGCCGGTCGTGCCTCCGCCGATCCGTGCGCTGTTCTCCCCCCGGTCGGTGCCCCGCACGTCCCCGGGCGGCCCCGCCGCGGGAGGCACGACCTCCGCCGACCCCGAGCGCCTCGACGTCTTCGTCTCGCAGACCCGGCAGGCGGACGAGGCGATGCGCTCCCGGCTCCAGGATCTGATGGCCGCCTGGGGAGCCTTCGGCAACCGCTGCTCGTGGGCGCCGGTCGAGTCCTTCTCGGTGCTCCGGGGCTTCCGCGAGCTGCTGTCGATCGGTGCGGCCGACGCGACCTGGGTCGAGCAGATCTCCCTGGCCTTCACCGCCGCCGGGGGAGCGGCGCTCTCCGTTCCCGTCCTCGACGCCGTCGGCACCCTGGCGCGGCCCCGGGGCGGCCGGAGCCTGCTCGACTCCCTCGCGGCGCTCTCGTCCGACGATCTCGCGACACTCCTCGCCGCGTCGCCCGATCTCGCGGCCCGCCTCGGGCGACTGGCTCCGACCCTCGTGAACGACTGGTGGCGGAGCCTCGACTCCACGGACGGCGCGCGCTTCTCGCCGCAGCAGGAGGCGCTGGTCGCCGGTCTGCCCGGGGTGATAGGGAATCTGGAGGGTGTTCCCTACCGCGCCCGGGTGAGGGCGAACGAGAGGGCGCTGAGGGCGCGGATCGTGGCGCTGAGGAGCGAGGCGGCGGGCCTGCGCGGGAAGGCGGGCGACGGGGAGCGACTCGCGGCGGTGGAGTCGCAGCTGGTGGCGCTGAGGGACGTGCGGGCATCGCTGCGGCGCGGTCTCGGTCAGGACTCGCGCTTCCTCGTCTCCCTGACCGCCGACGAGCCTCCGCTGGCCGCTGTCTCGATCGGCGATCCCGACACCGCCACGAACGTCACCTACGCCGTCCCCGGGATGGGGCAGACGACGGAGAGCATGACCCGATGGGCGAAGGCGTCGCAGAATCTGCAGTCGCTCCTCCCGCCCGGCAGCGCCGTCGTCTCCTGGATCGGCTACGAGACCCCGCCGATGGCGCGGCTCGGCGGGAACGGCATGGACGTCCTCACCTCGAACCAGGCCGTCGCCGGCGGCGCCGCACTCGCCTCGGCTGTCCAGGGGCTCTCCGCGGTCCGGGGCGACGACCTGCCGAAGCCGAACGTCGTCGCCCACTCCTACGGCAGCACCGTCATGGCCGTCGCCGCCTCGCGCTCGGACGTCGAGCTCGGGGTCGTCGTGACGCTGGGCTCGGCCGGCCTCCCGGACAGCGTCGACGAGGCGAGCGACCTGCACGCGGAATCCGTCTTCGCGGGGCAGGCGCGGGACAAGTACCTCGGCGAGACCGAGAGCGGCGACGAGGCCGCGTGGATGGGCCGCGCCTTCAGCTGGAACCACCATACAGATCCCGCTGACGAGGACTTCGGCGCGCGCGTCTTCGGTGTGGAGACCGGAGGCGACGCCGGGAGGATCGTGACGGATCACGCTGCGCTGAAGAGCGACGACGGCGATCTCGCGGGGTACCTCGACACGAACACCGAGTCCCTGCAGAACGCGGCGTGGGCCGTCTCCCGGCGACTCGACCTGCTGACCGAGAACCGGCCGCTCGGACCGACCGCCTTCCAGAAGGCGGTCGTGGGAGCCTCCCATGGCGGGTAGAGGCTCTCCTCAGCGGACGGGCGTCGCGCTGACCGTCGCCGCTCTGCTCGTGATGTCGATGAACGCTTGTGCAACGGAGAAGGAGGCGAGACCGGTGAGCACGATGAGTCCTCGGGAGGGTCGGGATCGGGTGGTGGAGTTCGTGCGGGACTCCGCGGGGCGGCTCGATGTGGAGGGGTGGTGGCCGCGGAGCGGCGCGGCCAGGCCCGATGTGTGCGGCCCCGGCGACCGGGTGAGCGGTGCGAGCTACAGCTACGCCTGGTGGGCCCCGGCGGGCACCGATGTCGAGGGGGATGCGCGGAAGGTCGCGGACTACTGGGAGTCTCTGGGGATGACGGTGAGAGTGACCGATTCGACTCCGCGCCCGACGGTCTACGGGCAGGGCGGACCGGTGCTGCGGGCGAGCTTCGTCACCGGCGCTGTCGAGGAGATGTACATGATCGGGGCGGAGATGCCGTGCGCGCCCGGCGATTTCGAATCACTCCTCCTCGAGGACGAGGCTCAGCGCGCGGCGGGCGCGGTCCTTCCGGGCGATGAAGGGGTCGTCCCGAAGCCGGATCCGCGGGACCTCCCAGTCTCCTCCGATCCGTCGGGTTCCGGCTCGGAGGGATGAGCCGCCCCGTCCACCGCGTCCGGATCGGAGATGCCGACGTCGCTTCCGTTGCCGGGGGAGGGGTCGGCCTCAGCGCGGTGCGCCCACCAGCTGCGCGACGTGCACGACGAAGGCGCGGCGGCGGTCGCGCGTCTCCTCCCCGCCCCGGGAGGCGAAGGGGGTGAGGTGCCAGATCTCGCAGAGGCCGAGGAGGGCGATGAAGAGGTCGTCGGCGGACCAGCTCGCGTCGACGACGCCGGTGCGCTGCCACTCGAGGACCCGGGCCTCGGGGGCGGGGACCCCGCCGAGCTGCTCGCCGGCCTCCTCCCAGACGCCGGCTCCCTCCAGGCGCGCCCACGTGAGCAGGCGCAGGAACTCCGGGTGCTCCCACACGTGGTCGAACATGCGGCCCGCGAGGTCGGGGAGGTCCGCCGCCTCGGCGAGGAGCGTCTCGTCGAGAGCGCCGAGCGCCTCGACGACGGTCGCGACGAACAGGCCGCGCTTGCCGCCGTAGTAGGCGTAGAGCCGCTCCTTGTTCAGACCCGCCGCCGTGGCCACACGGTCGACCCGGGCGCCCGCGAAGCCGTGGGCGGCGAACTCGACGGAGGCCGCGCGGAGGATCCGCTCGCGCGCGGGCAGCGCCGCATCGGATGTCGGCTCCATGGTTCACCTCCGGGCGCTCGAACGATACACTCTTCTTCGCCCAACCAACTGGTTGGGGTGGTTCGGCCCCGATGACGCGGCTCGGATCCGGACCCGCCGGTCCCGCTCCGCTCCGTGTGAAAGGCCGCCATGCCCTCCCCGTCCGCTCCCTCCTCCGCCCGCCGCTGGTGGGTGCTCGTGATCCTCGCGCTCACGCAGCTCGTCGTCGTGCTCGACGGCACCATCGTCACGATCGCCCTCCCCGCCGCGCAGGCCGACCTCGGCCTCACCGACGTCGAGCGCCAGTGGGTCGTCACCGCCTACGCCCTCGCGTTCGGCGCGCTCCTGCTCCTGGGCGGCCGCATCGCCGACTACACCGGCCGCAAGCGCACCTACCTGATCGGGATGATCGGCTTCGGCGCCGCCTCCGCCTGGGGCGGCCTCGCCACCTCCGGCACCGAGCTGATCGCCGCCCGCGGGCTGCAGGGCGCCTTCGCCGCGCTGCTCGCTCCGGCCGCTCTGGCCCTCCTCACCGTCTCCTTCCCCTCCGGCCGCGAGCGGGGCACGGCCTTCGCCGTCTTCGGAGCGGTCGCCGGAGCGGGCGCCGCCGTCGGCCTCGTGCTGGGCGGGCTGCTCACCGAGTTCGCCGACTGGCGCTGGTGCCTCCTCGTCAACGTCCCCGTCGTCGTGGTCGGCGCGATCGCCGGCCAGCTGCTCGTCACCGAGAGCCGCGCGGAGGGGCGCAACCGCTTCGACGTCGCCGGGACGATCACCGTCGCGCTCGGGCTCGCGAGCGTCGTCTACGGCTTCACCCTCGCCGAGCAGGGCTGGCTCCGCGTCGACACCCTCGGCTTCCTCCTCGTCGGCGTGCTGCTGCTGGCCCTCTTCGTGCGGATCCAGGCCCGCTCCGACCACCCGTCGCTGCCGCTGCGCATCGTCGCCGACCGCGTCCGCGGCGGAGCCTTCCTGGTCCAGGCGATCGTCGGCAGCGTGATGATCGGCTCCACCCTCTACCTGACCCTGCACCTGCAGCTGGTCCTGGGCCTGCCGCCGCTCGAGGCGGGCCTGGCCAACCTGCCGATGACGGTGACGATCATGATCGTCGCGGGAGTCGCCGCCAAGCTGCTGCCGCGCACCGGCCCGCGCGTGCTGATGATCGTCGGCCCGCTGATCGCGGCGGCCGGGCTCCTCTACCTGAGCCGCATCACCCCCGACGGTGGCTACCTCCTCGAGGTGCTGCCCGCGCTGATCCTCCTGGGCATCGGCATGGCGATGGTCTTCGTGCCGCTGCAGAACCTCGCGCTCACCGGAGTCGCGGCCCACGACGCCGGTGCCGCCGGAGCGACCGCCAACGCCGCCATGCAGATCGGCGGCTCGATCGGGCTGTCGATCTTCACGACCCTCTACGCGGGAGTCGCGGGCGAGCAGCAGTCGCCGGTCGCCTTCGTCGACGGCTACTCCGCGGTCTTCGTCGCGGCCGCGATCGGACTGGTCGTCGCCTCCGTCGTCGCCGTCGCGATGATCCGGGTGAAGAAGGAGGAGTTCCTCGCCCATGCTCCGAAGGAGGCCGTCGCCCACCTGGGCTGATCCCGGCCTAGGCTCGGAAGCGCCATGCAGCCACTGACCGAGACCGAGATCCGCGAGTCCTTCGTCAACGCCTCCCGCAAGGAGGTCGCCGATCTCGCGCTGCCGAAGGACTTCGACGCGCTGGACTGGTCGGTCATCGACCATCTCGGCTGGCGCGACCGGAGGATGGGCCGCCGCGCCTACGTCGTCGTGCCGCTGGAGGAGCGCCTCGTCGGGGTCCTGCTCACCCAGGCCGACGCCCTGCCGCGCTCGCGGGCGCAGTGCTCGTGGTGCCGCGACGTGCAGCTCCCGAACGACGTCGTCTTCTTCGGGGCGCGGAAGGCCGGAGCGGCCGGGCGGGCGGGGGACTCGCTCGGCACGCTCGTCTGCTCCCGCTTCGAGTGCTCGGTGAACGTGCGGCGGCGCCCATCGGTGGCCTACATCGGCTTCGACCTCGAGGCGGCGCGAGCGCAGCGGATCGCGACTCTGCGGGCGCGCACCGAGGGCTTCGCGCGCGAGGTGCTCGGCGAGGCGTGACCGCGCTCAGCGGCGCGTGGACGCGCGCACGTGCATCCGCTCGCCCTGGCGGCCGAAGAGGCTGAGGAACTCGACCTGCTGCTCGTCGGCGCGGCCGAACCAGTGCGGCACCCGGGTGTCGAACTCGGCGGCCTCGCCGGCCGGCAGCACCAGATCGTGCTCGCCGAGCCGCAGGCGGAGCCGCCCGCTCAGCACGTAGAGCCACTCGAAGCCCTCGTGCGCGCGCTGCTCCGCCGGCTCCGTCACCGGCCCGGCCGGGAGCGTGTGCTTGAACGCCTGGAGCGCACCCGCGTCGCGGCTGAGCGGCTGGATGAGCATGCCGTTCCGGCGCAGCGGCCGGCCGTGCACGCGGGGATCCTCCGGCGCGGCGCCGACGAGCTCGTCGAGCGGCGCCCCGAGGGCGCGGGCGATCGGGAGGAGCAGCTCCAGCGTCGCGCGACGGCCTCCGCTCTCGAGGCGCGAGAGGGTGCTCGCCGAGATGCCGGTTTCAGCCGCGAGGGACGCGAGCGTGCGGTCGCGGCGGGTGCGCAGGCGCCGGAGCCGTGGTCCGACGGCGGCGACGAGCTCGTCGTCGGAGGGGGCGGGCGGGGTCTCGGGCACGACGCCATCCTGGCACGGGCGGTCGCGCCGCATGCCGGAACGGCACGGATCCTCGCGGCCCAGCCCGGGGCGGCGGAGCATCGACCCATGACCTCCACCGACGCCCCCACCGGCCCGTCCGTCCCCGCCCCCGCCGACGTCCTGATCCTCGGCGCCTCCTTCGCCGGCCTCGCCGCCGCCACCGCCCTCGGCCGCAGTCTCCGCGACGTCCTCGTCGTCGACGGCGGACCTCCGCGCAACGCACCCTCGCCCGGTGCTCACAACGTGCTGACCCGCGACGGCGTGCCGCCCACGGAGCTGGTGCGCCTGGCGCGCG
Source organism: Rathayibacter sp. AY1A2 (assembly GCF_002930935.1). Classification (NCBI taxonomy): domain Bacteria; kingdom Bacillati; phylum Actinomycetota; class Actinomycetes; order Micrococcales; family Microbacteriaceae; genus Rathayibacter; species Rathayibacter sp. AY1A2. The sequence continues at coordinate 62,768 of NZ_PSTP01000007.1, forward strand.
CCGAGGCCGAGGGCTACGGAGCCCGGGTGGTCGAGGGCGAGGCGGTCCGCGCCTCCGCGGGTGCCGAGGGCGTGACCGCGACCCTAGCCGACGGCACGGTCCTCCGCGCGCGCCGCCTCCTGCTCGCGACCGGTGTCCGCGACCTGCTGCCGGAGATCCCCGGGCTCGGCGCCCGCTGGGGACGGGACGTCCTGCACTGCCCCTACTGCCACGGCTTCGAGGTGCGCGGCCTGCGGATCGGCGTGCTCGGCAGCTCGTTCGCCGGGCACCAGGCGCAGATGTTCCGGCAGCTCAGCGACCGGACGTCGATCCTGCTCCACGGCGCACCCGCGCCCGCCGGCGACGAGGCGGCGGCGCTGGCCGCCCGCGGGATCGCTCTGGTGCCCGGCCGCGTCGAGAGGGTCCTCGTCGAGGACGACCGCCTGGTCGGCGTGGTGATCGACGGTCGGCGGCACGAGCTCGACGCGCTCGTCGTCGGCCCGCGGGTCGAGGGGCGGCTCCCCGAGGGGCTCGGCCTCGAGCTCGCCGACCACCCGTCGGGAGTCGCGCGGCACCTCGCCGTCGATCCGATGGGCCGGACCGGCGTCGCCGGGGTCTTCGCCGCGGGCTCGCTGGTCGAGCCCATGGCGCAGGTCGTCGCCTCGTCCGCCGACGGGCTGCGCGTGGGCGCGGCGATCAACCACGACCTGATCGAGGAGGAGATCGCCGCCGCACTGCGGGGCGCCTGACGCGCGCTCAGCGGCGGCGGTACTCCAGCTCCGGGCGGCCGGGGGAGCCGTAGCGGGGCGCGCGGTCCGCCACTCCGGAGTCGGCGAGGTGCTCGAGGTAGCGGCGGGCCGTCACCCGCGAGATGTCGAGGCGGGTGGCGAGCTCGGCCGCCGAGAGGCCGACGGGGCCCAGCAGTGCGGTGACGGCCTCGAGGGTCTGGGCCGAGAGCCCCTTGGCCAGACCCGGGGCGTTGGAGGTGCGGAGCGCCGCGAAGGCCCCGTCCACCTCGTGCTGGCTGGCGACGTCGGCGCCGTGCATCCGCTCGCGGTACGACCGGTAGCTGGCGAGCTTGGCGGCGAACGCGCTGAAGACGAACGGCTTGATCAGGTACTGCACGATGCCGGCGGCGACGGAGGCGCGCACGTTCGCGGCGTCGCGGACAGCGGTGATCGCGATGACGTCGACGTCCAGGCCCGCCGCCCGGACGGCCCGGCAGAGGTCGAGGCCGCCCATGTCCGGCAGGTTCATGTCGAGCAGGATCAGCGCGATGCCCGGGTCCGCGCGCAGCGCCCGGATCGCCTCCGCGCCGCTGCCGGCGACCGCGGCCACCTCGAAGCCGTCGACCCGCCGGACGTAGTCGGCGTGGGCGCTCGCGGTCAGAGGCTCGTCCTCGACGACGAGCACCCGGATCACGACGCCACCCGCGCGGGCAGCGGCAGCTGCACCGTGAACACCGCGCCGACGTGGCGCGAGACCTCGATCGAGCCGCCGAGCCGCTCCACCACCTGCTGCACCAGCGCCAGGCCGATGCCGCGGCCGAAGCCGTCCGACTCCTTCGTCGAGTAGCCGCGCGCGAAGACATCGGCGGCGCTCGCGACTCCGGGGCCGCTGTCCGACACCTGCACCACCAGCTCGCCCTCCGCGAGGCCGAGGTAGACCTCCACCCACGGCTCGCGGTCCGGAGCGGAGGAGGCGGCCGCGTCGAGGGCGTTGTCGATCAGGTTGCCCAGCACCGTCACGAGGTCCCCGGGCTCCAGCCCCTGCGTGCCGGGCTCGAGGTGCGTCTCGAAGTGCAGCTCGACGCCGCGCTCGCGGGCCTGCGCGGCCTTGCCCAGCAGCAGGGCGGCGATCACCGGCTCCTGCACGGAGCCGAGGACCCGGTCGGCCAGGCGCTGGCTGAGGTTCAGCTCGCCGGCGGCGAACGCGAGCGCCTCGTCGGGCCGGCCGAGCTCGATCAGCGACGCGATGGTGTGCAGGCGGTTCGAGAACTCGTGGGTCTGCGAGCGCAGCGCGTCCGAGAGGGTGCGCAGCGACTCCAGCTCGCCGCTCACCCGCTGCAGCTCGGTGCGGTCGCGCTCGGCGCGCCCCACGCGACGACCTGCACGCGGGCGGCGAAGGAGGCGTCCACGGCCGAGAGCGTGACGCCCGCCGACACGAGCGCGACGACCGCGCCGTCGGCGTCCTCGATCGGCGCGACGGCGCGGACGGAGGGCCCGAGCGTGCCGGTGTACGTCTCGGTGAAGGTCCGCCCCTCCAGCGCGGGCTCGATCGTGCCCTGGAACGGCAGGCCGATCCGGTCGCGGTCGCGGTGGGTGTACCGGGTGCGGTCGGGGGCCATGATCGTGAGGAAGTCGACGCCGGTGTCCCGCATGACCTCCTCGGCGTACGGCTGCAGGCTCGCGGAGGGATCCGCGCCGGCCGTCGACTCGAGGACGAACGGATTGTCGGCCACCGTCCGCGCCACGACGAGGCTCCGCTGGGCGGCCTCGTCGCCCGCCCGGCTCCGCGCGTCGAGGGCCAGCACCGCGACGGCCGCCGCGGCGATCAGCAGGATGCTCAGCAGCTGCACGGCGAACAGGCGCGCGGCGATGCTGCCGCGCGGTCCGCGTGCGCTCGGCGTCCTGACCATGCCACTCCCTCGTGAGCGAGCGCTCGGGGCGCCCCGCCGTGAACAGTATGAACGCAACCGTGCCGGGCTCCGGAGGCGGGGCCACCATCGTCCTACCCCCTCACCTCGACGAAGAGAAGGACACCCCCATGGCGAAGACGCCTCAGACGCCGTCCGACCGGCTGATCCCCGCGGTCACCCCTCCGAAGACCCGGCGGCGCATCGACCGGAACCACTGGCTCTACATCGCCGTCATCATCGCCGTGGTCGCCGGCGTCGTGGTCGGACTCGTCGCTCCCGCCTTCGCGGCGACGCTCGAGCCCGTCGGCAAGGCCTTCGTCGGACTGATCAAGATGATGATCGCGCCGATCATCTTCTGCACCATCGTCATCGGCATCGGCTCCATCGCGAAGGCCGCCACGGTCGGCAAGGTCGGCGGACTCGCGCTGGGCTACTTCATCGTGATGTCGACCTTCGCCCTGGCGATCGGCCTCGTCGTCGGCAACATCCTGCACCCGGGCGAGGGCCTCGACATCTCGAGCGCCACCTACGACACCAGCGACCTCAAGGCCGAGAGCACCAGCGACTTCGTCCTCGGGATCATCCCCGTCTCGCTGTTCTCCTCGCTCGTGGACGGCAGCATCCTGCAGACCCTCTTCGTCGCGCTGCTCGTCGGCTTCGCGCTGCAGAAGATGGGCGCCAAGGGCCAGCCGATCCTCGGAGCGATCAAGCAGCTCCAGGTCCTGGTCTTCCGCATCCTCTCGATGGTGCTCTGGGTCGCCCCGATCGGCGCGTTCGGCGCCATCGCCGCGGTCGTCGGCAAGACCGGCTGGGGAGCGGTCGTCGCTCTCGCCACCCTGATGATCGGCTTCTACATCACCTGCGCGATCTTCGTGGTCGTCGTCCTCGGCCTGCTGCTGCGCCTGGTGACCGGCGTCAGCATCTTCTCGCTGATGAAGTACCTGGCCCGCGAGTACCTGCTCATCGTCGGCACCTCCTCCTCGGAGGCGGCGCTGCCCCGCCTGATCGCGAAGATGGAGCACCTCGGCGTCTCCAAGCCCGTCGTCGGCATCACCGTGCCCACCGGCTACTCCTTCAACCTCGACGGCACGGCGATCTACCTCACGATGGCGTCGCTGTTCATCGCCTCGGCCACCGGAGCGCCGATGTCGATCCCGGAGCAGATCGGCCTCCTCCTCTTCATGATGATCGCCTCGAAGGGCGCCGCGGGCGTCACCGGAGCGGGCCTGGCCACGCTGGCCGGCGGCCTCCAGTCCTTCCGTCCCGACCTGGTCAACGGCGTCGGTGTGATCGTCGGCATCGACCGCTTCATGTCCGAGGCCCGCGCGGTAACCAACTTCACCGGCAACGCGGTCGCCACCCTTCTCGTGGGCACCTGGACCAAGCAGATCGACATGGTGCAGGTCCGCGAGGTCCTCGGCGGGCGCTCGCCCTTCGACGAGACCACGCTCGGAGCGGACGAGCACGAGGCCCCCGCGTCGGGCACCTCGATCACCGAGGGGATCGCCTCGATCCAGGACTCCGACGAGGCGTCGCGGATGCGCGCGGAGATCGCGGCCAAGCGCTAGCCGATCCGATCGCGAAGGCCCCGCCTCCCGGAACCGGTCCGGGAGGCGGGGCGTCCGTCGTGCGCGGGTCAGTGCCTCCGCACCCCGAGCAGAGGCAGGGTCACCGAGCAGAGCGGCCCGATCAGCACCGCGAAGAGGAGGGTGCCGAGGCCGGCGTCGCCGCCGAGGGCCCAGCCGATGAGCAGCACCGTGAGCTCGACGCCCGAGCGCGCCACCCAGATCGGCAGGCCCGTGCGGGTGTGCAGGCCCAGCATCAGTCCGTCGCGGGGCCCCGGACCGAGGCGGGCGCCGATGTAGATCCCGCTCGCGACCGCCAGCAGCACGAGACCGCCTGCGAAGAGCAGGCCGCGGGCCCACCACTCCTCCGGCGTCGCCAGCACACGCAGTCCGACGTCGATCATCGTGCCGACCACGAGCACGTTCAGCACGGTGCCGAGACCGGGCCGCTGTCGGAGGGGGATCCACAGCAGCAGGACGAGCAGGCCGATCACGTTCGTGAGCAGTCCGATCCCGAGCCCGGTCTGGTGCGCGACCCCCTGGGCGAAGACGGTCCACGGGTCCACGCCGATCGCCGCGCGGATCATCATCGCGTCGGCGAATCCGTAGAGGATCAGTCCCACCAGCAGGCGCGGCACGGGTCGGAGGCGCCACTGGCCCGCTGGGGGAGCGGCGGCGGCAACGGGAGCGGTGAGCGTCATGGACTCATCACAGCGCGACATTGGCCTTCTTCGCGCGGTCCAATCCGGCTACCTTGGACGCATGGCTGATGTCCACTTCGGCGCGCGCGCCCTGCAGACCCTCCTCGGCGACTGGCGCGAGCAGCGCGGCACCCGGCCCGCCTACCTCGCGCTGGCCGATCGGATCCGCCTCCTCGGGATCGACGGCCGCATCCCCGCGGGCAGCCGCCTGCCCGCCGAGCGCGAGCTCTCGGCCCGACTCGGCGTCAGCCGCACGACCGTGGCCGCCGCGTACCGCGAGCTGCGCGACAGCGGCTACCTCGTCAGCGTGCGCGGTTCCGGCAGCGTCACCCGCCTGCCGGGAGCGGCCGTGCACGCGGTGCCCTCGCTCGCGCCGGACTTCCTCGACTTCACCAAGGCGGCCCTGCCCGCCGTCCCCGAGCTGGCCGACGCGTACACCCGCGCGGCGCAGGCGGCCCCCGAGCACTTCGACTCCGGCTCCTACGACACCGTCGGCCTGCCGGTGCTGCGCCGCGCGATCGCCGAGCGCTACACCGCGCGGGGTCTGCGCACCGAGCCCGGCCAGATCATGGTGACCATCGGCGCGCAGCACGCGATCGCGCTCGTCGCCCGCACCTTGCTCGCGCGGGGCGACCGGGCGCTGATCGAGGCCCCGACCTACCCGCACGCCTACGAGGCCCTCCGGCTGGCAGGCGCGCGGCTCGTGCCGGTGAACGTCGACGGGGCGGACGGCTGGGACGGAGAGGGCCTGATCGCCGCGCTGCGCGGCACGAGCCCGAGCCTGGCCTACCTGATGCCCGACTTCCACAACCCGACCGGCCGCTCCATGGCCCCCGAGCTGCGGGAGCGGGCGATCGCCGCCGCGGCCCGGCAGGGGACCCTGATCATCGCCGACGAGACGACGGCCGAGCTCGACATCGACCGGCGGATGACGCCGCTGCCGTTCGCCGCCTACGGGCCCGAGGGGACGGTGCTCTCGATCGGCTCCGTCGGCAAGACGCTGTGGGGCGGCATCCGGATCGGCTGGATCCGCGCCGAGCGAGCGGTGATCCGCAAGCTGGCGCTGGCGCGCTCGGCGAGCGACCTCGGCACGCCGATCCTGGAGCAGCTCCTGGTCGCGGACATGCTCGGCCGGATGGACGGCGTGCTGGAGCTGCGGCGCTCGCAGCTGCGCGCGGGCCGCGACCACCTCGAAGCGGCCCTGGCGCGCGCGATCCCGGAGTGGAGCGTGCCGCGGGTCTCGGGCGGCCTCTCCACCTGGGTGGGCCTGGGCCGGCCGGCGAGCTCGCAGCTCGCGCTCGCCGCCCGGACGGCGGGCCTGCTGATCACCGCGGGCCCGCGCTTCGGGATCGACGGCGCCTTCGAGCGCTTCCTCCGCATCCCGATCGGCTACTCGCCCGAGGCGACCGACCGGGCCGTGGAGGCGCTCGCGACGGCGTGGGCGCAGGTCGCCCGGCACCCGGCGGCCGACCCGGGGTACCTCGCCGACGTGGTCTGAGGTGGAGTGCCCGCCGGGCGTGTGAGATCGTTCTCTCATGAGCGACGGGTACGGCTACCTGCTGATCCACTTCGTGGAGGACCGGACCGGCCACAGCGAGAAGATCTTCCTCTCGCTCAGCCGGGGCGACGATCCGCTGCGCTGGCGGGCGCTCGGGCCGGTGCTGGAGTGGACCGGCGGCACGGGCGGCGTCCGCGACCCCCACATCGTCCGCGGGCCGCGGGGCTTCCACCTCGTCGCCACCGATCTCCGCGTCTGGCGGCCCGAGGGCCCGGACTGGGACCACTACCGGCACCGGGGGAGCCGCGACCTCGTGGTCTGGGACTCCCCGGACCTCCTCGAGTGGTCCGAGCCGCGCGCGGTCGCCGTCGCTCCCGAGGGCGCGGGCATGGCCTGGGCGCCGGAGTCGGTCTACGACCCGGTCTCGGGCGACTTCCTCGTGCACTGGTCCTCCGGCCTGGCCGAGGACGGCGACCCCGCCACCGGCGAGACGGGCGACAGCCGCATCATGATGTCCCGCACGCGCGACTTCCGCACGTTCGCCGAGCCCGAGACCTACCTGCGGCTGCCCGGCGGAGTGATCGACATGACGCTGCTGATCGAGGGCACGGCCGTCCACCGCTTCGCCAAGCAGCACGACGACGCCCCCGACACGATGCAGGTGTTCCAGCAGGTCGGCTCCTCCCTCCTCGCGGACGACTTCACCACCGTCGCGCGGGGGATCGGGCAGGAGCTCGGCCCGAGCATCGAGGGGCCGCTGGTCTTCCGGCACCACCGCGAGGAGCGCTGGTCGCTCTGGGTCGACCAGTACGCCCTCCGCCCCTACGGCTACCGCGCCTACACGAGCACCGACCCGGCCTCGGGCCGCTGGGAGCTCGCGGAGGAGTTCGACCTGCCCGAGGACACCAAGCACGGAGCGGTCCTCCCGCTCACCCGATCCGAGTACACGGCGCTCGACGAGCGCCACCCCGCCTGAGAGGCCCCGCATGACCGACTTCAGCCCCCGTCTCGCCGACGCCCTCGTCACCGTCCTCGGTGCCGACGGCGCTCCGCTCGCCCACGCCGACGTGACGGTCGAGCAGCGCCGCCACGCCTTCGCCTTCGGCTGCACCCCTCCGAGCACCGACCCCGCGCGCGCCGAGGAGCGCCGGCTCTGGCTCGACCTGTTCGACACGGCGACGCTCCCCGTCTACTGGGGACGCTTCGAGCCGGAGCGCGGCCGCACCGCGACGGAGGAGGTGCTCGCCGAGGCGCGCGCGCTCGCCGCGGACGGCGTCCGCCTGAAGGGGCACCCGCTCGTCTGGCACTACGTGAAGCCGGAGTGGCTCGACGCGCTGCCGCTGGACGAGGCCGAGCAGCTCCTCCGCGCGCGCATCCGCCGGGAGGTGGGCGCCTTCGCCGGGCTGATCGACACCTGGGACGCGATCAACGAGGTCGTCATCATGCCGCGCTTCGCGAACGACCCGGACGGCGTGACGAACGCCGTCACCCGCCTCGCCCGCGAGAAGGGACGCGTCGGCATGGTCGAGCTGGCCTTCTCGGAGGCGCGCAGCCTCGGCACCGGACCGGTGCTCGTGCTGAACGACTTCGACCTCGGGCCCGAGTACGAGCGGCTGATCGAGGACGTGCTCGAGGCCGGGATCCGGCCCGACGCGATCGGCCTGCAGTCGCACATGCACCAGGGGTTCCGCGGGGAGGAGCAGATCGCGGCGATCTGCGACAGGTTCGCGCGCTTCGGCCTGCCGCTGCACTGGACCGAGACCACCCTCGTCTCGGGCGAGCTGATGCCCGCCGAGATCGAGGACCTCAACGACCACGTGGTCGAGGACTGGCCGACCACTCCGGAGGGGGAGGCGCGGCAGGCGGACGAGATGGTGCGGCACTACGAGACGCTGGTCGCGCATCCGGCGGTCGAGGCGATCACCTACTGGGGCTTCGACGACGCCGGCGCCTGGCTCGGAGCGCCGGGCGGGTTCCTCCGCCGCGACGGGAGCCCGAAGCCGGCCTACGAGGCGCTGCGCTCGCGGATCCGCGGGGACTGGTGGCTCGAGCCGACGGTGCTCCGGACGGACGCCGAGGGGCGCGTCGGCGTCCGGGCCTTCGCCGGGGACTTCGCGCTCTCGAGCGCGGGGGCGGGCGCTGCAGTGAGCCTCCCCGTCGGGTCGTCGACGGCGGAGGTCCGCCTGGGCTGAGGGCGTCCGGGCCCGCCGGTGGCGCGGGTCGCCCCGTCGCGCGCCCCGGAACGCCGCGTCCCTCCCAACACTCAGTCGGCTGATGGAAGACTCGGAGGGTGCATCTCCTCGCGGTCCTCAGCATGAAGAACCGGGCGCTCATCGCGCTCGTCACCGTCGTCATCGCCGTCTTCGGCGGAGTCGCCCTGACCGGGCTCAAGCAGGAGCTCGCGCCGTCGATCTCCTTCCCGCAGCTCGCCGTCGTCACGTCCTACCCGGGCGCCGCTCCGGAGGTGGTCAACGACGACGTCTCGACGCCGATCGAGACCGCCATCCAGGGGGTGCCGGGGCTCGAGACGACCAGCGCGACGTCCTCAACGGACTCCTCCCTCATCTCGGCGTCCTTCACCTACGGCACCGACCTCGCCACCGCCGAGCAGAAGATCCTGCAGGCGATCAACCGGATCAAGAGCACGCTCCCGGACGGCGTCGACCCGCAGGTGGTCACCGGCTCCCTCGACGACCTGCCGGTGCTGCAGCTCGCCGTGTCGAGCGACGGCGACGCGGACGCGCTGGCCGAGCGCCTGCGCACCACGGTCATCCCGGACCTGGAGAAGGTCGAGGGCGTGCGCGAGGCGGCGCTCGTCGGCGAGACCGCCCAGCGCGTCACGATCACTCCGGACGACGCGGCGCTCGCCGCGGCCGGCCTCTCGACCGGCGACATCCGCTCGGCCCTGCAGCAGAACGGCGTGCTCGTCGCGGGCGGACAGATCACCCAGGACGGGTCGACCTTCTCGGTGCAGTCGGGCGTCAAGCTCGACTCGACCGACGCGATCGCGGCGCTGCCGCTGCTGCCGTCCGCAGGTGCCTCCGCGGGTGCGGGCGGCGCCGGTGCGTCAGCGGGCGCGGGTGCCTCCGCGGGTGCCGGGGCTTCCGCCGGCGGCTCCGACGCCGGAGCGGCGGCGGGAGGCGCGGCCGTGACCGCAGAGCCGACGGTCACCACCCTCGGCTCCGTCGCGACGGTCGCCGTCACCGACGCCCCCGTCACCTCGATCTCGCGCGTCAACGGCCAGCCCGCCCTGACCCTCTCGATCACGAAGCTCCCGGCCGCGAACACCGTCGATGTGTCGACCGGCGTGGCCGCGCTGCTCCCGGACCTCGAGGAGTCGATCGGCGACAACGCCGCCTTCACCCCGGTCTTCGACCAGGCGCCCTACATCCAGGAGTCGATCGCGTCGCTCGCGCAGGAGGGGGCGCTCGGCCTCGTCTTCGCCGTGCTGGTGATCCTGCTGTTCCTGCTGTCGGTGCGCTCGACCCTGGTCACGGCCATCTCGATCCCGACCTCGGTGCTGATCACCTTCATCGGCCTGCAGACGGCCGGCTACACCCTCAACATCCTGACCCTCGGCGCGCTCACCATCGCGATCGGCCGTGTGGTCGACGACTCCATCGTCGTGATCGAGAACATCAAGCGGCACCTCGACGCGGGTGAGGACCGGGCCCGGACCATCGCGGTCGCCGTCCGCGAGGTCGCCGGCGCGATCACCGCCTCCACGATCACCACGGTCGCGGTGTTCCTGCCGATCTCGTTCGTCGGCGGCACCACGGGCGAGCTGTTCCGGCCCTTCGCGCTGACCGTGTCGATCGCCCTGCTCGCCTCCCTCGTGGTGGCGCTGACGATCGTGCCGGTGCTCGCCTACTGGTTCCTCCGCCCCTCGAAGCGGCCGGCGGTGCGCCAGGCCGCGCAGGCGGCGCTCGCGGAGGAGCGCGCGGCGGCCGGAGGGGCACCCGCCTCGGGGGTCCCGGCCGACACCGCCGCGCCGGTCGAGGAGGCCCCGCACCACGGCGCCCACGCCGCTCCCCGGCGGGCGCGCGGGCTGCAGTCGGTGTACGGCCCGATCATCCACTGGACGCTGAAGCACTCGGTCGTCACCGTCCTCCTCGCGCTGCTCGTGCTCGTCGGGACCGGTGCGCTGTACCCGCTGATGAAGACGAACTTCCTCGGCTCCAGCGGGCAGGACACCTTCACCGTCACACAGACGGTCCCCGTCGGCCAGAGCCTCGACGCGCAGGACGCGACGGCGCAGCAGGCGAGCACGGCGATCCTCGGCGTCGACGGCGTCGAGACCGTCCAGCTCACCGTCGGCTCCTCCGGCGGTCTGCAGAGCGCGTTCGGCGGGGGAGGAGGCGGCGGCACCTCGATCCGCTACTCCGTCACCACCGATGAGTCGGCCGACCAGGAGGCCGTGCAGGCGGACGTCCGCGACGCGCTGTCGGGCGTCGCCTCGGCCGAGGACATCAGCGTCGCCGCCTCCTCCGGCTTCGGCGCCTCCTCGGACATCGAGGTCGACCTCTCGACCGCCTCGCAGAGCGACCTCCAGAGCGCGAGCGACCAGCTCCTCGAGGCCCTGCGCGGGACCGACGGGATCAGCCAGGCCGAGAGCAACCTCTCCTCCTCGCTGCCCTACATCGCGGTGCGGGTCGACCGCGACGCCGCGGCCCGGGCGGGTCTCAGCGAGGTCGCCGTGGGCACGATCGTCAGCCAGGCGCTCCAGCCCAGCCAGGTCGGCAGCGTCGTGATCGACGACCGCACCCTCTCGATCTACCTGGCCGACGGGCAGCCGCCGGCCACCGTGGACGAGCTGCGGAACCTCGAGGTGCCGACCCTCACCGGCACCGTCGCGCTCTCCACCCTCGCGGCGGTCGAGCAGACGGACGGTCCGGCGAGCATCACCACCGAGCGCGGGCAGCGCACCGCGACCATCACCGTCACCCCGGAGGGCGACGACCTCGCCTCGGCCAACGTCGCCGTGCAGAACGCGATCGACGCGACGGCGCTTCCGGCCGGTGTCGACGCCTCCCTCGGCGGAGTGACCGCCGACCAGGCCGACGCGTTCTCGCAGCTGGGCATCGCGCTGCTGGTCGCGATCCTGATCGTCTACGTCGTGATGGTGGCGACGTTCCGCTCGCTCCTGCAGCCGCTGCTCCTGCTCGTGTCGGTGCCGTTCGCGGCGACCGGCGCGATCCTCCTGCAGGTGATCACCGGCGTGCCGCTGGGCGTGCCGTCCCTGATCGGCGTGCTGATGCTGATCGGCATCGTCGTCACGAACGCGATCGTGCTCGTGGACCTGGTGAACCAGTACCGCGACCGCGGGATGCCGGTGCGGGAGGCGCTGCTGCACGGCACCGAGCGGCGGCTCCGGCCCATCCTGATGACCGCCCTCGCGACGATCTTCGCCCTGCTGCCGATGGCGCTGGGGATCACGGGCCACGGCGGCTTCATCTCGCAGCCGCTGGCGATCGTCGTGATCGGCGGCCTGGTGTCCTCGACGGTGCTGACCCTCGTGGTCCTGCCCGTCGTCTACAACCTGGTCGAGGGGTATCGTGAGCGGCGGCGTGCCGCCCGCGCCGGGAAGGCGTCGGCATGACGGACATCAGGGATGCGGCCGAGACGGTCGGCTCGCGCTGGCGCAGCGGCCCGGAGCGCGCCACCGCGGTCCTCGACGAGATCGGTCCGGAGCGCTTCGTCGCCCGCGACTTCCGCCCGGGCACGCTCCGGCACCTCGTCCTGATCCGCTTCCGCCCGACGGCGCTGGTCGCCGAGGCGGACGAGGTCACCCGCCGCTTCCTCGCCCTCGCCGACGAGTGCGTCCGCGACGGACGGCCCTACATCGAGTCGATCGAGACCGGGCCGCAGCTGAGCATCGAGGGCGCGGGCGAGGGGTTCGACCGCGCGTTCCTGCTGACCTTCTCCTCCGAGGGCGACCTGCACTACTACCTGGGCCGGCCGGCCGTCGAGGACCCCGCGCACTGGGATCCGGCGCACGACGCGTTCAAGGAGTTCGTCGGGCCGTTCGTCGACACGGCCGGCATCGTCGCGTTCGACTTCCGACCCGAAGCGCACTGATGGCGACTCCCGAGTTCGTGCTGCGGCTGCGCGACCGGATCGGGACCGAGCTGCTCTGGCTCACCGGCGTGACCGCGGTGATCCTCCGCGAGGAGCCGGCGCTCGAGGTCCTGCTCGTCCGGCGCGCCGACACCGGCGCCTGGACGGCCGTCACCGGGATCATCGACCCGGGCGAGACCGTCGCCGGCACCGCCCGCCGCGAGGCGCAGGAGGAGGCGGGCGTCGAGATCGAGGTCGAGCGCCTCGTGCAGGTGCACACCCTGCCGCCGATGCAGTATCCCAACGGGGACCGCTCGCAGTACCTCGACCACGTGGTGCGCTGCCGCTGGATCTCGGGGGAGGCCCACGTCGCGGACGACGAGTCGACCGAGGTCGGCTGGTTCGCGCCCGACGCGCTGCCGCCGATGTCGGACGAGCACCGCGCCCGGATCGAGCGGGCGCTGTCGGACGAGCCGGGCTGCTCGATCGACTGACGGCGGGGGTGGGCGCCGGACGAGGGCGGGGCCGCCTCTCGGGAGCGGCACTCGGATCGGAGCGGGCGTCCTGCCGTGTCGGCCTCCGACCGGACGGGCCCTCGGGCCGGGCTCCTCGGACCAGGCTCGTCTCGGAGCGGGCGCTGCTCAGACCGGACGCGCGAAGCAGAGCACCGCGTCGTCGCCGACGTGGGCTCCGAAGCCGTCGATCGCCGTGAAGCCGAGCGCCTCGGCCGCTGCGGCGAGCTCCGGCGCGGCGGCCAGGCGCAGCGTGCGGATCCGCTGCACCCGCGCCCACGACTCCGCCGCCGCGACGAGCCGTCGGGCGACTCCCGTGCGCCGGTGGACGGAGGCGACCACGAGCTCCAGCACCTCGGCGAAGTCGTCCGGGCCGGGAGCGAGCACCAGCACGCCGGCCGCCGCCCCGTCGATCCGGGCGATCAGCACGCGGGCGTGCGGGGCCGGGACCGCGGCGAGGAGGCCCTCCGCTCCGGCTGCGTCCTCGAGGCGGACGACGACTCCGCTCACGAGCCCAGGTGGGCGCGGAGGAACTCGACGACCCGAGCGCGCAGAGCGTCGTCGAGCAGCGCGATCGAGTGCAGCGAGCCGGGGAGGACGAGGAGGTCGACCCTCGAGCCCGCTCCGCGCAGCGCCTCGGCGAAGCGGGTCGACTGGCTGAGCGCGACCCGTTCGTGCGCCGCGTGCGCGATGAGGAACGGCGGCTCGGAGCCGTCCACCTGCGCGAGGGGCGAGGCGGCGGTCGCAGCGGGGCAGGAGGCGAGGTCCGCGCAGTCGAGGTAGCTGCGCACGGCGGCCGCGACTCCGACAACCGGGTCGTCGTCGGCGAGGCCGGCGGCGCTGAGATCGGAGGGACCGCTCAGGTCGACCACGGCGGCCAGGCGGGACGAGGTCGACGGCAGCGTGCCGAGCAGAGAGGCGAGGTTGCCGCCGGCCGAGCCGCCGAAGGCCGCCACCCGCTCCGGATCGATGCCGAAGCGCGCGGTCTGCTCCGGCTCGAGCAGCCAGTCGAGGGCGGCCGTCACATCGTCGAGCTGCGCGGGGAACACGGCGGCGGGCGCGAGGCGGTAGTCGACCGAGACGGCGACGAACCCCTCCGATCCGAGCCACTGGCAGATCGGGCGCCAGTTCGCGTCGGCCTTGCCTCCACGGGCCCAGCTGCCGCCGTGCACGACGAGGACGGCGGGCCGCGGCTCCGCCGACGGGGCAGGGGAGGAGCAGACGTCGACGCTCTGCCCGGTGCTCGCGTCGTAGACGACGTCGGCCGTCACGCTCACGCCGGACCAGTCGGGTGCGGGTGCCGCTCCGAGCGCCTGCGCCACCGGCTCCGAGACGGGAGTGGTGCTCGCGCAGCCCGAGAGGAGGAGTGCGAGGGCGGCCAGGACCGCGGCGACGCGTCGCGGGGATCGGGTGGGCTCGCGCATGAGTGCGATCAGCGTACGGGGTGCCCGGCGCCCCGGATGCGGCACCCCCGCGATCAGGGGGTGCCGGGCTCGCGCTGCAGCCGGACCAGGACGACCCCCGCGAGGATCAGCGCGCCGCCGCCGAACTGGATCGGCGCGGGCAGCTCGCCGAGGATCAGCCACGCGGCCGCGATCGAGAACAGCACCTCCGTCAGGCCGACGAAGGAGGCGATCCGCGTGCCGAGACGGCGTCCGCCCTCGATCCCGAGCAGATACGCCAGCACCGTCGACATGCCGAGGATCACGCCCGCGGGGAGGAGCCAGCTGACCTCCGCTCCGACGAACACCACCTCTCCGAAGGTCGCGCGCAGCGGTGTGACGCCGAGCGCCCCGAGTGCCAGCAGGATCGCGGCGCCGACCGTCATCGCCCCCGCCGTGAGCGCGATCGGCGGCAGCTCCGGATCCACTCGGCCGGCGATGACGTAGTAGACGCACAGGCCGAGCGAGGCGGTCAGCGCCCAGGCGATGCCGACCAGCTCGGGGGTCGACTCGCCGGACAGGTCGAGCACGAGCACCAGGCCGCCGAGCGCGAGAGCGGAGCCGGCGAGGGTGAAGCGGCCGGGGTGCCGGCGGGTGCGCGCCCAGGCGAGGAGGACGAGGAACACCGGCGCGAGGTACTCGATCAGCAGGGCGACGCCGACCGACATGTGCTCGATCGCGCTGTAGAAGCAGAGCTGCGCGGCGATCACGGCGAAGACTCCGTAGAGGGCGATCGTGCCGAGGTTGCGGCGGAGCACGGGCCAGCGGCCGCGGAGGGACAGGATCGCCGGGATCGCGAGGATCAGGGCCGCGCCGCCCGCCCGCCAGAGGACCGCGGACGCCGGCGTCCAGCCCGCCTCGAGGAGCGGCTTCACGAACGGCCCGCCCAGACCGAACGCCGCCGACGCGGCCAGCGCCGCGGCGAGGCCGGAGCCGAGGCGCCGTGCAGGCGCGGGCGCGCTCGCGGCGGGGAGGGTGACGGCGGCGGTGCTCTCGGCGGTCATGGCCGGCTCCTTCAGGAGTCAAAAGGATTACACTCGTGACAGCGAGCTGATCGCACACTACTGAGCCGCACTGTCAGGAGTCAACATGGTGTTCGCCTATGACGTCGAGGCGTCGCTGACCTCCACCGCCACCCTCGTCAACACGCTCCCCGAGCTGTCGCCGTCCGGCGAGGACGAGATGGCGACGATCGAGCAGCTGGACGACTTCCTCCTCGAGAACCGCTACACGGGCAGCCGCGACGGATCGGCCGAGGAGCTGGAGGCCGTGCGGGCGATCCGCTCCTCCCTCCGCACCCTCTGGCTCACGCGGGCCGAGGAGGACCTCGTCCCCGTCGTCAACGGGATGCTCGACTCCGGCCGCGCGCTCCCGCAGCTGGTCCGGCACGGACCCTACGGCTGGCACCTCCATGCGACGCGCGACGAGAGCCCGCTCGCCACCCGCATCCTGGTCGAGGCCGCCATGGCGTTCGTCGACGTGATCCGCGGCGACGAGCGCGAGCGGATCCGCGTCTGCGCGGCGGAGGACTGCGAGGCGGTGCTCGTGGACTTCTCCCGCAACCGCTCGAAGCGCTACTGCGACACGGGCAACTGCGGCAATCGCGCGAACGTGGCCGCGTACCGGGCCCGGCGGGCGTCGCAGTAGCGGACGGGCGGTCGTTGCGCGCGGGCGCGCGTCGATCGTGCTGCGGCTCGGGGCCGGGGGGCTGTATGCGGGGCGACTCCGCGGGGGACCGGTTGCGGAGGTGCGCGACTCCCGGGCTTCGCGGCTCCCGACCTGAGCGGCTCCCGACCTGAGCGGCTCCTGGCCGCACGTCTCCCCGCCCTAGCCAGGCTCCGGGGCCGCGTGTAGACTCGCTCGGTCGGCTCTTGACACCGTGCGTTCTCGTGCGGATGGGTTTGTTAGTCAAGTGGGCCGAGTCTCCGACAGTCGTCGTGAGACGAATCACATGTGTGAATCGGCCCCGGTCAATGACTCGCCCGGGTTCTCCCCCTGCTGCCCCGCAGCAGTCCAGCGCACGGACGCCCCTCACGACGGGGCTCCTCCGGCGTCGCCTCCTCGCGCACGACCTGAACCCAGGAAGAACTGCCATGCCCAAGAACAAGAAGCCCGCCGGCGGACGTCCGGCCAAGAACTTCGAGCCCAACCGCTTCGGCGCCTCGAGCGGCAAGTCCCAGCTCGGCGGCCGCTCGCGCTTCCCCGGCGCCAAGCCGGGCTCGCGCAGCGAGGGCCACCGCGGCTTCCGCGCCGTCGACGAGAACGCCCCCAAGAAGGCGCGCTGGAACGCCGACGAGCGCGCCGAGCGGGCCACCGAGCGCGCCGATCGGTCCGCCCGCGGGAACGACCGCGACGAGCGGCCCTCGCGCGGCTACGACCGCGATGCGCGTCCGGCCCGCTCGAACGATCGCGACGATCGTCCGGCGCGTTCCTACGGGCGCGATGAGCGTCCTGCGCGTTCCTTCGACCGGAGCGACCGCCCGGCCCGTTCCTTCGACCGTGACGCGCGTCCGGCCCGCTCGAACGATCGCGACGATCGTCCGGCGCGTTCCTACGGGCGCGACGACCGTCCTGCGCGTTCCTTCGACCGGAGCGACCGCCCGGCCCGTTCCTTCGACCGCGATGCGCGTCCGGCCCGCTCGAACGACCGCGACGATCGTCCGGCCCGCTCCTACGGACGCGACGACCGTCCGGCCCGCACCGGCGACCGCGACGAGCGCCCCTCGCGCGGCTACGACCGCACCGAGCGTCCCGCCCGCTCGTTCGACCGCAGCGACCGTCCGGCCCGCTCCTTCGACCGGGACGCGCGTCCCTCGCGCGGCCACGACCGCGGCGACCGCCCGATCCGCTCGTTCGACCGCGACTCCCGGCCCTCGCGCCGCGACTCCGGCTCGGACTTCTACCCCAGCCGCGACGCCCGTGCGCCGCACCAGGCCGACGACGTCGTGCTCGAGCGCCTCGAGGCGACGGCCACGCTCGCCGTCGACGTCGAGGGCGTCACCTTCGGCGACCTCGGCCTGGGAGGGAACATCGTCCGGATGCTGACCGAGCTCGGAGCGGCCGCGCCGTTCCCGATCCAGGCCGCGACCATCCCCGAGGTGCTCGCCGGCAAGGACGTCCTCGGACGCGGCAAGACCGGCTCCGGGAAGACCATCGCCTTCGGCGCCCCCGTCGTCGAGCGCCTGATGGAGAACAA
This sequence comes from Rathayibacter sp. AY1A2, assembly GCF_002930935.1. Lineage (NCBI taxonomy): Bacteria > Bacillati > Actinomycetota > Actinomycetes > Micrococcales > Microbacteriaceae > Rathayibacter > Rathayibacter sp. AY1A2. The sequence goes on from NZ_PSTP01000007.1 coordinate 80,356, forward strand.
CGGAGCGAAGGGCCGCAAGCCGGGCCGGGCTCCGCGCGCGCTCATCCTCGCGCCGACCCGCGAGCTCGCCATGCAGATCGACCGGACCATCCAGCCGATCGCCCGCTCCGTCGGCCTGTTCACGACGACCATCTACGGCGGCGTCCCCCAGTACAAGCAGGTCGGAGCCCTCCAGCGCGGAGTCGACATCGTCATCGCGACGCCGGGCCGCCTCGAGGACCTCGTCGAGCAGGGGCGCCTCGACCTCTCGAACATCACCATCACGGTGCTCGACGAGGCCGACCACATGTGCGACCTCGGCTTCCTCGAGCCGGTGCAGCGCATCCTCCGCCAGACCGCCGACGGCGGCCAGCGGCTGCTGTTCTCGGCCACGCTCGACAAGGGCGTCGCGACGCTCGTGGACGAGTTCCTGGTCGAGCCGAGCGTCCACGAGGTCGCCGGCGAGGACCAGGCGTCCTCGACCATCGACCACCGCGTGCTCCTGATCGAGCACCGCGACAAGGCCGAGATCATCGAGCAGCTCGCCGCCCGCCAGGGCAAGACGCTGATCTTCGCCCGGACCCGCGCGTTCGCGGAGCAGCTCGCGGAGCAGCTCGACCACGCGGACATCCCCGCGACGAGCCTCCACGGCGACCTCAACCAGTCGCGCCGCACCCGCAACCTCGCACTGCTCACCAGCGGACGCGTGGACGTGCTGGTCGCGACGGACGTGGCCGCGCGCGGCATCCACGTCGACGACATCGACCTGGTGATTCAGGCCGACGCTCCCGACGAGTACAAGACGTACCTCCACCGCTCCGGCCGCACCGGCCGCGCGGGCAAGACGGGCACGGTCGTGACGCTCATCACGCGCAACCGTCGCCGCCGCATGGAGGAGCTGCTCGACCGGGCCGAGATCGAGGCCGAGATGATCGAGGCCCGCCCCGGCGACCGCGTCCTGCGCGAGATCAGCGCCCCGGCCGAGTAGCCGCCGACCGCACGACACGAGGCGCGGACCCCCTGCATCGGGGTCCGCGCCTCGTGTCGTTCGTGGTGAGTGCTGTGGTGCGGAGTGACGGCGAGTGCCGGGTCGTGGTGACCATCCGACTCCGCGCTGCGCAGGGCTCCTCGCTGTACGGCTTCCCGTGGGGCGGCGCTGCGTTGCGCGACTCTGTGCTGGACGACTCTGTGCTGGACGACTCTGCAGTGCCCGGCTTCGCGGAGGGCTTCTGCACGCACGAACGCCGAAGGGCGGACACCGCGAGGTGCCCGCCCTTCGGCGTGTTCACCGGCCGGAGCCGGTGAGGGGAATCAGCTGGCCGGGGGGGTCAGCACGGTGTCGATGAGGTAGACGGTCGCGTTGGCGGTCTGGACGCCACCGCAGATGACGGACGCGTCGTTGACCTTCAGGTCGTCGCCGGAACCGGTGACGGTGAGGTTGCCACCCTGGACGGTGGCGTGGTCGCCGGCGATCGCGTCAGGGGCGATCTGGCCGGGGACGACGTGGTAGGTCAGGATCGAGGACAGCGTCGCGGCGCCCTCGGGGGTCTTGAGGGAGTCGACGGTCGCGGCGTCGAGCTTGGCGAACGCGTCGTCGACCGGGGCGAAGACGGTGAACTCGCCGCTGTTCAGCGTGTCGACGAGGTTGACGTCGGGGTTGAGGCCACCGGAGACCGCAGCGGTCAGGGTGGTGAGCAGCGGGTTGTTCGACGCGGCGGTCGCGACGGGGTCGAGCGACATGCCCTCGACCGAGCCGGCGCCGTCCGGGACCTGCTCGGCGTACGCGGCACAGCCGGGACCGACGAGGTTCGCGGCCGGGTCCATGGTCGCCATGGGGGTCGAGGAGGCGGAAGCCGACGAGGTGGCCATCGGGGTCGACATCTCGGTCGCCGCGTCGCTGGCGGCGGTGGTCGAGCCGCTTCCGCTCGAGCAGGCGGTGAGGCCGAGGGCGGCGGTGCCCAGCAGGGCGAATGCGGCGAGGGCGGAACGCTTGGTGGATCGCATGGGATTACTCCTTCGTGAGACGGCCCCCACGTGATGCGGAGGACCTGTTCTGTGTGGACCGTTTCGCGGCCGTTGACATGTGTTCGGAGCCCTCCCTGCGGGGGTTTGGATTTCTTTCGGTGATCTAGGTAACGGCTTCGTAACGGCAAGGATCCGGAACGCGGGGGGCTGCTCCGCCGCGTCGATTACCCTGGAGACGTCGCGCGCACGCGTCGACGCGACGACGAGAGGACGGGCGAGTGCAGACCCGAGGTGCACGAGTGGCTCGCGGCGTCGCCGCCGCTCTCGCCGCGACCGCCACGGCCGCCGCCTCCCACACGGTCGCGGGCGCCGAGACCCCCACTCCTGCCGTGCTCGCGCTCGCCGCGGCGTTCGCCGTCGTCGTCTGCGTCCTCCTCTCGGGGCGCCGTCTGTCCCTTCCCCGGCTGACGCTCTCCGTGCTCCTCAGCCAGATCGCGTACCACGGCCTCTTCCTCATCACGGGCAGCGGTGGGGAGGTGAGCGTGGTCGGGACGACGGGCACCGGCGCGCACTTCCACGACGGGTCGACCATCGAGCTGATCGCCGGCGGAGGCGGACACGCGACTCACGCTCCGCTGATGCTCGTCGCCCACCTCGCTGCGGCTGCCTTCACGATCGCGGCGTTCCGGTACGGCGAGCGCCTCTTCTGGACGCTGGGAGCAGGCCTCCAGCGCGTCGTCGTACGGATCGTCGCCCGCGCGTCCGCGGTCGCACTCCCGTCGGCCCCCGGCGTCTCGATGACGGGTACCCACGAGCCGCGGGCGACTCGATCCCTCGACGCGGTCCTCTCGATCCTCCGGCACCGCGGGCCGCCGCTGCGGGTCCTCCGCGCCGCCTGACGCCCCTCCCGTGCGGGAGCGGCTCCGGTCGGCGCCCCGCACGCACCGCGAACCCGCGCTGCGTCCAGAACTCCCGGCCCCGCGCCGGATCTCCCCCGAGGACACGACCGTCATGACCCGTTCTTCTTCTTCTTCTTCTTCTTCCTTCTCGCGGCTCCGCCTCGTCGGCAGCGGCGCACTCGTCGCCGTCGGATCGATCGCGCTCGCTGTCGCCGCGCCCACGGCGGCCAGCGCCCACGTGACCGCGGCGGCGAGCAGCACCGCCGCCGGCTCGTACACGGTGGTGACGTTCTCGCTGGCCCACGGCTGCGAGGGCTCGCCGACGACGGGACTCACGATCACGATGCCCGACGGCATCAACTCGGTCAGCCCGACGATCAACCCGAACTGGGACGTCGTGAAGAACGAGGTCGCGATCGCCGACCCGGTCACCGACTCCCACGGGAACACCGCGACCAAGCGGGTCTCGGACGTGGTCTACACGGCGAAGACGCCCCTCGCCGACGGCTACCGCGACACCGTCGCCCTCCAGCTTCAGCTCCCCGAGGACGCAGCCGGCTCCACGCTGGAGTTCCCCGTGCTGCAGACGTGCGAGACCGGCAGCACCGCCTGGGACCAGCCGACCGTCGACGGCCAGGACGAGCCCGAGCTGCCCGCTCCCACCGTCGCGGTGACCGCGGCGGAAGCAGGGTCCGGCCACGGGGGCGGACACGACGACGACGGCGACGGTGACGACGCGGTCGCGACCACCGCCTCGGCGACGACGGCCACGAGCGGCGACGACGTGCTCGCCCGCATCCTCGGAGTCGGCGGGCTCGTCGTCGGCGCGGTCGGCGTGGCCGTCGGGCTCGCCTCCCGCCGCCGCGGACCCCGGGCGTCGGCGTGACCCGTCGGAAGGCCCTCGTCGCCGCTACCGCGATCGGGCTGCTCGGTTCGATCGCGGTGGCGGCGCCCGCCAGCGCGCACAACTACCTCGTCTCGACGACTCCCGCTGCGGACTCGACCGTGACGGAGCAGCCGGGAACGCTGGTGCTGACGACGAACGACGACCTGCTCGTCCTCGGGACGGACGGAACGGCGGCGGCTCTGCGCGTCGTCGGGCCGGACGGGCTCTACTACGGCGACGGCTGCGTCAGCGTCGTCGGGCCGGAAGCGTCGATGCCGCTCGAGCTCGGCGCGGCGGGGGAGTACGAGGTGACCTGGCAGGTCGTGTCCACCGACGGGCACCCCGTGTCGGGCCAGTACGCGTTCGACTGGGCGCCGTCCGACGGGACCGCGCTCGCCGACGGGTCGGACTCGGTCCCGGACTGCAACGGCACCGTCGCGGTCTCAGGAGGACAGGCCGAGTCAGCCGACGAAGCGCAGGCGACGTCCGGATCGGACCCGGCACTCCTCGGGGACGTCCTGTGGATCGGCGGCGCTCTCGCCGCGGTCGCCGCCGCCATCGGAGTGACGCTCCTCGTGCTGCGACGGCGACCCCGCGACTGAGGCTCGTGAGCCTCCTGGGGTGGCGGTCGGTCAGTTCAGGAGGCTCGCGAGGGGCCCTTCACCGAGACCGGTGAGGACGGCCGCCGCGTCCTCGTAGACGGCGACGGCTCCGGCCTCGCGGAGTTCGTGCTCCGAGGTTCCGCCGGAGAGGACTCCGACCGTTGCCAGGCCCGCGCGCTCGGCGGCCAGGACGTCCCAGGTCGCGTCGCCGACCATGACGGCGCGGTCGACGGAGACACCCGCGCGGTCGAGCGCGATAGAGATCAGGTCGGGTGCTGGCTTGGCGGTGGAGACGTCGGCGCCGCTGGTGACAGCGTGGACGGACCCGCCGAAGTCGAGGACGTCGAGAAGCACGTCCAGCTCGTTCTGCGGTGCCGAGGTGGCGAGGACGACGTGGACGCCTCGACCGACGAGCGTCGCGACGAGCTCGCGAGCTCCCGGAAGTGGAATGATGCGTGCTGTCGTCTCGGTGTAGTTCTTGGTGTGCAGCGACTTCACCAGTGCGCGCTGCTCCTCCTTCACGTCGTCCTCGAGGAGCATGTCGAGCAGCTCCGACGAGTCTGCGCCGATCGCTCGTTGGATGCGCCAGGCGGGCACGACGAGGTCGGCCTGCCAGAAGGCTCGCGACCACGCCTCGACGTGGAGGAAGTTCGTGTCGGCGAGGGTCCCGTCGATGTCGAAGAGCACCGCGGAGGTCCCCGTCGTCGCGTCTTTCCTGTCCTTCGTTCCTGCCATGTCGCTGCCCCTCTTGTCGCTTCCGCGCCTATCGGCCCGTGCCGTCCACGCTACGCGGGCGCGCCGAAGCGGGCCCGCCCCTTGACCTGCCCGTCCACGCCACCCGACCTGCCCCTTGTCACGCCCCGCCGGTCCCGGTCGGATCGTGTCCGCCCTCCGTCCCGTTCCCCGGCTCCCCGGGCCGGGTGACATGCTGCCGTCCCGTCGGGCTCGTCCAGTGCAGCGTGCCGTCCGGCTCCTGCCGGTGGGTCCACCCCGTGGTGTGGCGGAGCCGGTGGTGGTGTCGGCAGAGGTGTGCGAGGTTGTCGGCCGACGTGGTGCCTCCGTGCTGCCAGTCGTTCGTGTGGTCGACGTCCGCGTGGCGGGTGCTGTGGGTGCATCCCGGGAACCGGCAGGTCCCGTCGCGGTGCTGGAGGTGGCGACGCAGGTCCGCCGGCACTCGGTAGGAGTCGCGTCCGACGGAGAGGACCGCTCCGCTCTCCGGATGGGTGAGCAGCCGCGTGAACGAGGGAGCACCTGCTGTGAGACGCCGCGCGGTCTCCGGATCGACGGGTCCGTATCCGTCGAGGACCGCGGGCTGGTCGGAGCGCCCGAGGAGGGTCAGTGCAGGCACGGTCACCGCGACTTCGGCGCGCACTCCCGCCGGCATCGACGTGCCGTCTCCCTCGGCCGATGTCTCCCCGTCGACCAGCAGCGCAGCGGCGATGTCCGCGCGGAGCTGGCCCAGCGTCCGCTCCTCGTCTGGCAGATCCGCGAGGGAGCGGGCGGCCCGGTCGATCCTGTCCATCGCGCCGAGCGCATCGGGAGCTGCGGTGTAGAGGTGCAGGATCGCCATCCCGTCGTCGAGGCCCTCCACCCAGAGCGCGCGACGACGGGCGCAGTCCCGATGACGTTCGCTGAGCGTCTGCGGGTGCAGCCGTTCCCGGAGCGACCGGAGGGCGCGTCGCAGCTGGGGCGGCGTGCAGGCTACCGCGATCGTGGCGGCCTCCTCGTCGAAGCGCCCACGGACCTCGGCGGGGACGTCGAGCGCTCCTCGCACCACGAGTCGCGCGTGCTCGGGGGAGAGCGCTCCGTCCGCGAGTGCGCGCAACGTCGCCGGGAGGTCGTTCACCAGCAGGCGTGCCTCGTCGACCAATGCAGAGGCGTGCGCCTCCGAGACCCGGAGTCCCGTCGCGAGCTCCGCGATCAGCGCCCGGTGCGCCGCCTCCGCCCGATCCACCTGCACCTGGACGTGCTCGCCGACGAGAACCGCCGGTGCCGCCATCGCGAGGCGGCGTGCCTCCTCGACTGCCCGGTACCGGGATGCCTCGACGGCGGACCGCTCAGCGTGCCGTGAGCCGGCGAGCGCGAGCGCCTCCGTGAGCGCGTCGTCTACTGTCGCCGATTCCTTCATGCCCTGATCTCACCGGACGAAGTCTCGCCGTGGGCCTCGGGAGCGCCGTTTCATCGGACAGCATCGCGAAGAACCGTCTGTGGAGGAGCGTCGCCCCCCTCACACCTTCCGCGGCACCGTGAACACGGTCTCCACTCCTGCCGAGTACAGCACCGAGTCCGGCGCGCGCGTCGCCAGCCCGGGGAAGCCCGCGGCGTCGAGCAGCCCGTCGTCGAGCGCCAGCAGCTCCGCGCGGCGCAGCGGCCACGGCCGGTGCAGGTTGCGGCCGTACCAGGTGGAGCCCAGGTGGCGCTCGTGGTAGGCCCAGCGTGCAGTGAGGAACGAGGCGAGCGGGTCCTCGCCGACCGGGTCGCCCGGGCGGACGACGATCCGGGAGCGGGCGGCCGAGTCCGAGTGCCGGATCGTGTCGTAGATCACCGCGCCGTGGCGGTGCTCGATGCTCATCCGGGCCCAGCGGTAGGGGAGCCCGAACACCGCCTGCGCGGTGAGCACGGGAAGGAGGTGGGAGGCGTCGAGCGAGACGAACACGACTCCGCGTCGTCCCTGCTCGTCGACGGAGTAGAGCCGGACGTTCACCTCGGGGAAGGTGCCGAGCCAGGGCACCCGCGGGCCGCCGAGGAAGGCCGTCCGCGAGAGCCGGAACGGGATCAGGCCCACCCAGGAGGAACCGTCGTGCTCGTCGGGCCTCGTCCCGGCCGGGAGGTGGGGCGCCACCAGGGCGGGGTCGACCCGCCAGTGCAGGAACGTCGCCTCGGTCCAGCGCTGTTTCAGGATGCGCGGTCCGCCGAGCGCGGGCGCGGAACGGGTGACGGGTTCGACGGATCTCACGCGCCCATCGTGCTCCGATGTGCTGCGAGCTCGCCCGTGCAGGCGCGCTCAACGGCGTGCGACGAGTGCCTTCAGTGTCTCCAGCACCAGGGCCACCGGTGCGGAGGAGGCGGCGGAGTTCCGCACGACGGCCTCGAGGGAGCGGACGGGCCGGGGACGGACGACGGGCACGGCGCGGACGCCGTCCGGCAGGCGGTGGGCCGCGAGCTCCGGCAGGACCGTCACGCCCATGCCCGCGGCGACGAACGCGGCGGCGGTGATGTGGTCGTTGGCCTGGACGTGGAAGGGCGGCGCGAACCCGGCGGCGGCGCAGGCCTCCACGACGTTCCGGCGGCACCAGCCGGTGGGCAGGTCGTTGTCGACCCAGCGCTCGTTCGCGAGCTCGGCGAGGTCGATCTCGCTCCGGGAGGCGAGCGGATGATTGTCGGGCAGGACGACGAGGTAGGGGTCGTCGAGGAGGTGGTGCGCCGTGAATCCGGGGGCGGTCGGCTCGGAGGAGGCGACGAGGAGCTGCACGTCGGGGCGCGCTCCGAGGTCGTCGTCGAGCTCCTCTCCCAGGCGCAGATCGAGGGCGAGGCCGGGGAACGCGGCGGTCAGCCGGCGGGCGACCTCCGGCATCCAGGCGCTGCCGACGGAGGCGAAGTACGTCACGGAGAGGCGGCCGGAGCGGCCCTCGCGCAGCTCCTCCACCACGGCCTCCGCTTCGGCGAGGCGCTCGAGGACGCGGTCCGCCTGGGCGGCGAGGGCGCGTCCGGCGGGGGTCGGGCGGACGCCGCGGCCCACCCGCTCCAGCAGGGTCAGTCCGGTCTCGCGCTGCAGAGCGGAGAGGTGCTGGCTGACGGCGGACGGCGTGTAGCCGAGGCCGGAGGCGGCTCCCGCGATCGAGCCGGAGGCGACGACGGAGCGGAGGATGCGGAGCCGGTGCACGTCGAGCATGAGACGACCGTACAGTTCGGCTGAACGATCCGACAGTGAACGGAACTGGTGCTGAATCCCCGGCAGCGCCACGATGGCCTCATGACCGACGTCTCCTCCTCCGCCCCGCCCTCCACGAGGGACGCCCTCCTGCTGTGGGGCGCGATCGCGGTCACCGTCCTGCTCTGGGCGTCGGCCTTCGTCGGCATCCGCGCCACGACGGAGGACTTCGGCCCGGGCGCGCTGACCCTCGGCCGCATCGTGGTGGGGTCGCTCGCGCTCACGGTGGTGCGCGTCGTCCTCATCGCCCGGAGGCGCCGCTCGGAGGCGGGTCCGGATCCGCGCACAGCGGTCCCGCGCGGGCGCCTCCTCCTGCTCGTGCTGGGCTGGGGAGTCGCCTGGTTCGGGGTCTACAACCTGGCGTTGAACGCTGCGGAGCGGCACGTCGACGCGGGGACGGCGGCGCTGCTGGTGAACATCGCGCCGATGATCACCGCCGTGCTCGCCGGGCTGCTGCTGGGGGAGGGGTTCCCCCGCCGTCTCCTCGCCGGGATGCTCGTGGCGCTGACCGGCGTCGCGGTGATCGCGTTCTCCACCTCCACCGGGCAGTTCGACGTGATCGGCGTCGCCCTCGGCCTGGTCGCCGCCGTCGTCTACGGCAGCGCGGCGACCCTTCAGAAGCGCCTGCTGGGACGGATCGACGCACCGACGATGACCTGGCTCGGCTGCCTCGCCGGCACGGTCGCGTGCCTGCCCTTCGCCCCGGAGCTCGTCGAGGCGCTCGCCGCCGCTCCGCTCTCCTCGATCCTGGCCGTGGTCTACCTCGGGATCTTCCCGACGGCCGTCGCCTTCACGACGTGGGGGTACGTCCTCGCGCGCTCCAGCGCGGGTCGCACCGCGGCGTCCACCTACGCGGTGCCCGCGGTGGTCGTGCTGCTGTCCTGGCTCGTCCTGGGCGAGACCCCGCCGCTCGCCGCGCTGCTCGGAGGCGCGCTCGCCCTGGCCGGAGTCGCGGTGGCGACGCTGCGGAGGCGCCCGAAGGCGGTCTGACCGGCGGCGGATGCTCCTCCACAGCCGCCCGATCGCGTCGAGTCCTCGGACGAGGCGGCTCGCGGGGATCCCGCGGGAGGGCCCGGGATATGCTGGGCGGACGTTCATCCCAGTCGGCGCCGAGCGCCAGGAACGGTGAGGATCCCGATGACCGAGGCCCTGCAGCCGCCCGTCCAGAACGCCCTCTCGCTCACGCCTCCGGAGCCGGTGGCAGCGGTGCCGACCACCTCGGCGCCGTCGATCGCGCCGAAGGTGCCGGAAGCCGCCCTGCCCGGCCTCGAGGCGAAGGTCGACGGCTACCTCGACACGCTCCTGGCGACGGAGTCCCGCAGCCCCGAGTTCGCGACGCGGGCCAACGACATCCGCACGATGGGCGACGCCGACATCCGCTCGGCCGCCGACTCGTCGAACCGGCTGCTGAGCACGCCGGTGCGCGCCCTCCAGGAGGGCGGGCTCTCCGAGGGGTCGACCATCGGCAAGACACTGCTCGAGCTGCGCCGCACGGTGGAGGATCTGGACCCGTCCGAGGACAACCTGCAGAAGAAGATCCTGGGCTTCATCCCGTTCGGCAACAAGATCACCGACTACTTCCGCCGCTACGAGAGCGCCCAGTCGCACCTGAACGCGATCATCCAGGCCCTGTACGACGGGCAGGACGAGCTGCGGAAGGACAACGCGGCCCTGAATCTCGAGAAGCAGAACCTCTGGGAGACGATGACCCGTCTCAACGAGTACATCTACGTCGCCGAGCGGCTCGACGTGAAGCTCTCGGCGAAGATCGCCGAGCTCGACGCGACCGATCCGGAGCGGGCGAAGGCGCTGCGCGAGGACGTCCTCTTCTACGCGCGCCAGAAGCACCAGGACCTGCTGACCCAGCTGGCCGTGTCGATCCAGGGCTACCTCGCGATCGACGTCGTCATCAAGAACAACGTCGAGCTGATCAAGGGCGTCGACCGCGCGACGACCACGACCGTCTCGGCGCTGCGCACGGCGGTCATCGTGGCGCAGGCGCTCGCCAACCAGCGCCTCGTGCTCGATCAGATCACGGCGCTGAACACCACGACGTCCAACATGATCGAGGCCACCTCGCGCATGCTCGCCGACCAGTCGGCCTCGATCCAGTCGCAGGCCGCCTCGGCCACGGTCGGGCTGCCGCAGCTGCAGGCCGCGTTCGCGAACATCTACCAGACGATGGACTCGATCTCGGACTTCAAGATCAAGGCGCTCGACAGCATGGCCCAGACCGTCGGAGTCCTCCAGACCGAGACGGCGAAGGCCGGCGAGTACGTCGAGCGGGCCCGCCGCAGCAACTCGGACATCGACGCGACGTCCTCGCTCGATCTCGGCCGCTAGCCGATGGGCTGGTTCTCCCGACTGTTCACGGGTGCCCCCGCGGCGCCGGAGGAGACCGCGCCCGCTCTGCCGAGCGTCCCGACGAGCGAGGACATCCTCGCGGCGCTCGACAGGGTGGGCGCGCGGACGGAGGGCCGGGTGCCCGGCATCGTCGCGGCGCGCATCCAGCGGATCGACGAGACGGTCCGCGAGATGGTGCCCCGTCTCGACCGCCTCGGCGGGATGAGCCGCCAGGGCCACACCGTCGTCGCGACCGCGACCAGCTACCTCCCCGAGGCGGTGGAGGGCTACCTCCGCCTGCCGAGGGACTTCGCCGACCGCCGCGCCGTGCACAGGGGGAAGACCTCGCTGATGATCCTCTGCGACCAGCTCGACCTCCTCGGAGGCACGCTCGACCGCATCTCGGACGCCGTCTCGCGGCAGGACGCCTCGGCGCTGATCGCGCACGGGCAGTTCCTGGCCGAGAAGTTCACGGAGTCCTCGCTCTCCCCGAGCGGTCTCGACGCGCCTCCGCAGCCGGGAGCGCCGTCCGGATCCGGCTCGCTGACCCCGCCGAGCGCCTCGTGACCGCGCTCGCCCCGGCGCTGGACGCCCTCGTGCTCGCGGGGACGGCCGCCGGCCTCGACGCCGCGGCCGTCCGCGACGAGGGTGCGCGGCTGGCCGCCGCCGTCGCCGAGTCGATCCGCGGCGCCGGGCAGGACTGGCTCGCCGCGACCGGCGCGACCGGCGGTCTGGAGGCGTTCTTCACCGCCGCCTCGAGCGGTCGGCGCTGGCGGTCGGGGCCGACCGATCAGCTGGCCGCCCTGGTCGGCGCGGGCTCGCACCACGCCTCCGCCTACGCCCGCGCCCTGACCGAGGTCGTCTCGGCGGCCAGCGCTCTCGGCGACCCGGGCATCGGCGGCATCGCCTCCGCCTCCGCGACCGCCGCGGCCCAGCTCTCCGCCGTCCCGGGCGCCCGGGGCACCGCTCCGACGACGAGCGGAGGAGTACCGCACACGACCGGCCGGACGCCGGACGGTGCCGCGAGCGCCGACCTGCCGACCGGTCTGCCCGCCGGCGTGCCCGGGGTCGACGAGATCCTCGAGCGCCTCCGCCGGGCCGAGCACGACGGTCCGCAGGACGAGCCGGCGCCCGCCGCCGCTCCCGCCGCGGAGCCCGCCTCCGAGCCGGAGCCGCTCGACCCGCCGGAGTCCATCGACGACCTGCTCGCCGAGCTCGACGCGCTGATCGGCCTCGACCGGGTGAAGAGCGAGATCAAGCGGCAGACGCAGCTGCTCCGGATCGACACCCTGCGCCAGGCCGCCGGTCTCAGCACGCCCACGCTCACCCGCCACCTCGTCTTCACGGGGAACCCCGGCACGGGCAAGACGACGGTGGCGCGGCTGGTCTCGCGGATCTACCGCTCGCTCGGCATCCTCTCGAAGGGCGTGCTCGTCGAGGTCGACCGATCGGAGCTGGTGGCCGGCTACCTCGGGCAGACCGCGACGAAGACCGCGGAGGTGATCGCCTCCGCGCGCGGCGGCGTCCTCTTCATCGACGAGGCCTACGCGCTCGCGCTCGACCAGTACGGCGCGGAAGCGGTCACCACCCTCGTGAAGGACATGGAGGACCACCGCGGCGACCTCGTCGTGATCGTCGCCGGCTACTCCGGGCCGATGCAGGGCTTCCTCGACACGAACCCGGGTCTCGCCAGCCGCTTCTCGACCACGATCGACTTCGCCGACTACTCCGACGACGAGCTCTCGGCGATCTTCGGCCGCCTCGCATCTTCCGCGGACTTCGAGCCGACGGAGGAGGCGCTCGCCGCGTTCGCGGGCCTCGCCTCGGCGCAGCAGCGCACGGAGGCGTTCGGCAACGGGCGCTGGGTCCGCAACGTCCTCGACGCGGCGATCGCCCGGCACGCCTGGCGCCTGCGCGACGTGGAGGAGCCGACGCTCGACGAGCTGCGCATCCTGCTCCCCGAGGACGTGGTGGAGAGCCCCGAAGCCTCGAGCAGCCCGGACGCAGCCGGCGACGACGACGAGGGCTCGGCTGAGGGCTCTGAGGAGGCCCTCGGGCAGGCGGACGCCGCCCCGAGCGGCGCGGCCGTCCCCGTCACCGACGACCCCGAGGAGGAGAGCCGTTGAGCACCGCACCCGCCGCGCCGCCCGCGCAGAGGATCCCCGAGCCGCCCCTCGTCCAGGTCGCCAACCGGCCGGCGCAGCGGAGGCCGTCGCTGCTGGCCCGCGCGACCGCGACCACTCCGGCCACCCTGCGCCTCCTGCTCGCCCTGACGGCGCTGGCGGCCGTGCTGTTCGGCGTGTTCGCGCAGCAGGCAGGAGCGATGCAGGCGCGCGCCGCGACCACGGCCCGGGAGCAGTCGGCGCAGCTGCTCGGAGTGCAGAACGTCCGCACGCTGCTGGTGGACGCCAACGCGATCGCGGCCAACACCTTCCTCGTCGGCGGACTGGAGCCGACCGAGCTGCGGGCGTCGTACGTCTCGAGCCTCACCGGCGCCGCCTCCGCGATCGCCGGGCTCTCGGCAGCCGACTCGGCGGACACCCGGGCCCTCGCCCGGGTCGCCAGCAGCATCACGACCTACAGCGGGCTGATCGAGCAGGCGCGGGCCAACAACCGGCAGGGCTTCCCCGTCGCCTCGGCGTATCTCGACCAGGCGTCGACGGCCCTCTCGGGAGACGGTGGCATCCTCGAGGACCTCGACGGACTCGTCGACTCCGGTGCCGACCGGGTCGCGGCCGCCTACGACGCCGTCCGCTGGAGCGTCCTGCTCATGATCGGCTCGCTCGTGATGCTGGTCCTCCTCCTGGCGGCGCAGCTCTGGCTCGCCCGCCGTACGCACCGCTACCTCAACCGCCCGCTCGCCACGGGGACCGCCCTCCTGCTGGTCGTCGGCGTCGGCGGGGCGCTCGCCTACGGATCGGTCGCGGCGGACGCGGGGACGGCGCGGGTCGAGTCCTACCGCGAGGCGCTCACCGTGTCGAACGCGCTCATCGCCGCGAGCGACGCCAAGTCGCTCGAGAGCTTCACGCTGATCAAGCGCGGCTCCGGCGCCGCCCTCGGGGAGCGCTACACCCAGGCCGTCGACTCCGCCCGGGAGAAGCTCTCGGGCGACCTGCAGGACGAGCTGGCGAGGACACGGCTCGTCGACGAGTTCGGGCAGTGGCAGTCGTTCCACGAGGAGATCCGGGAGGCGGACGACGCCGGGAACTGGGACCAGGCCGTCCGCGTCGCCACGATCACAGGGAACGGCACGCCGAACGACCTCTTCACCACCTTCTCCGACGACGCCCGAGACGTGGTGCAGGAGAAGGCACTGGCCGCCGCCACCACGCTCGATCGAGGCGCGGAGTTCGCGACCCTCGTCTCGTGGATCCTGCTGGCGGCGGGTCTCGCCGGAGCCGTGTTCGCCTGGCGCGGCATCGCCCAGCGACTGGAGGAGTACCGATGAACCGCCTGCGCGCCGCCGCCCTCGCCCTGGCCACCGCCGCGGCTCTCGCCCTCACCGGCTGCACGACGGGGGCGGACGACCTCGGCACGCCCCTCGCCGCGGCGACCCCGACTCCGACGGCGAGCGCGTCCGCTCCCGCCGCTCCTGCCGCGGCGGACTGCTCGCCCTCGGCGGTCACCTCCTACGCGCCGACCGGCGTGACCGACAGCACCAGGCTCGCGGAGATCCGCGGGCGCGGGACCCTGCGCGTCGGCGTCTCGGCCGACACCCTCCTGATGAGCGCCCGCAACCCGATCACGGGGGCGATCGAGGGCTTCGACGTCGACATCGCCCGCGAGGTCGCCCGGGCGATCCTCGGCAGCGACTCCATCGACTACGTCGTGATCACCTCCGCTCAGCGCCTCCCCGCGCTCACCGGCGGCGACGGCGCCCCGCAGGTCGACATGGTGGCCCGCACCCTCACGATGACCTGCGATCGCTGGAGCTCGATCGCCTTCTCGTCCGAGTACTACGACGCCGGCCTCAAGGTGCTCGTCTCCGACGACCCCGACGGAGTCCCGATCACGGGCATCGGCGACCTCGACGGCGAGAGGGTCTGCGCGCCCAGCGGCACCACGACGCTCAGCCGCCTGCAGAACGACTACCCGGAGGTCGAGGCCGTCGAGGCCGCCACGCACTCGCAGTGCCTCGCCCTCTTCCAGGCAGGAGAGGTCGACGCCATCGCGGGCGACGACACGATCCTCGCGGGCTTCGTGGCGCAGGACCCGTACGCGAAGGTCGTCGGCGACGCCCTGAGCTCGGAGCCCTACGGCCTCGGCCTGCCCGCCGACGACCCCGACTTCGTGCGCTTCGTCAACGCCTCGCTCGAGAGCATCCGCAGCGACGGCCGCTGGCAGAGCATCTACGAGCGCTGGCTCGGGGTCCTCGGCGAGGCCTCGCCGCCGGCCCCGGTGTACGGCCGATGAGCACCGGTCTCGCGGAGGGGACCCCCGTCGCTCCGGGCCGGCTGGGGGAGGCCGCGCCGCAGCGCGAGCTCTTCGAGTACCTCGCCGCTCTCACCCGCTGGCTCCAGCGGACCACGCGAGAGCTCTCGCGGCTGGACGCCGCCGCGCTGGCGTCGCCGCAGGCCGAGAACTACACGGCCGACGTGGTGCTCGCCCAGTCGCTCCGCGAGTCCGTCACCCGGCGCCTCGCCGAGCTCGAGGCGGTCTGGGACTCCGGCCGCGTCGACATCGTGGCGCGCGAGCGGATAACGCAGCTGATCTGGGGCCGTCTCGACGCCTCCGGGAGCGGCGCGGTCTCGCTGGTGGAGGCGGTGCGCCTCTGCGACGCGGTCGTCGGCCAGCTGCGCTCCCGGCTCGAGCTCGACCCCAGCGGCACCGACGTCGCCGGACGGATCGTGGGGGTGCGCGCCGAGATCGAGCGCTGCCGCGACCTCACCCGCGACGGGAGCGGCACGGTCGACCGCGAGCGGGCGGAGCGGGTCGCCGTGCTGCGGTCCCGCCTCGACGCGCTCGCCGAGCGGGCGGGCCGGGGAGCCGACGTGTCGGGGCCGCTCGGCCAGCTCGAGAGCGACTCCGCCCGGCTCGAGCGCGACCTGATCATCGCCGCGTCCGAGCGGCGCGGACTCGAGCGCGACCGCCGTCGGGCGCGCGAGCTGGCGGAGGCGGCCGAGCGACGCGAGGCGCCGCTGCGCGAGCTCGTGGCCCGCTGCCGCCGCGAGATCGCCGACCCGCCGCGGCTGGCCGTGCCCGACGTCTCCCGGCTGGGCGATCCTCCGTCCGACCGCGAGGCGCTCGACGCGCACCTCGCCCGGCTCACCGCGGTCGGCCGCGCGTTCGACGCGGTCGAGGCCGCCTACACCTCGCCGCTGCGCGAACGGGCCGCCCTCGGCTTCCGCCTCCGGGCACTGCGGGAGCGTGCCGAGGGCAACGGCCGCGCTGCCACCGCCGTCGGCGTCGCGGCCGAGGAGGAGGTGCGCGCAGCCCTCGACACGGTGCCGTGCTCCGTCCCGCTCGCCCGTCACCTGGTCGAGCAGTACGACGTCGTCACCCGCGACCTCCCGCAGCCCGACCCCGCGCACCACCGGAAGGCCACCCCATGAACGGCGCCCCCTGCACCGCGACTCCCGGCTGCACCGGGACGATCGAGGACGGCTACTGCAACGTCTGCGGCCTCCCGCCCGAGGAGGGCGCCGCCGCCTCCACGCCGACCGCGCGCCGCGCCGCTCCGGCCTCCCCGCCGGCCACCGCCTCCGCCGCCTTCGGCACCGGCTTCGTCGAGGGCACCCCCGGCGCCACGGCACCCGGGCCCGCGGAGGAGTCGGCCACCGCGCGCAGCACGCGCACCTCCTCCGCCCGCCTCGCCACCGCCGCCCTCGGCTCCGCCCGCACGGCGCAGACCGGCTCGAAGGTCACCCGCCGCGTCGGCACCACCTCGACCCGACTGCGCGGCCCGAGGCTCGGCGCCGGGCTCACCACCGTCCCGTCCCGCCCGGCCGCCGACCCGATGGCCGCTCTGATGACCGAGGCGGTCCTCCCCGAGCGCAAGCGCTTCTGCTCGCACTGCGGCACCGCCGTCGGCCGCGGGCGCGACGGTCGGCCCGGCCGCACCGAGGGGTTCTGCCCCAACTGCCGCACGCCGTTCTCGTTCACTCCGCAGCTGGTGAAGGGCGACGTGGTCGGCGGCCAGTACGAGGTCGTCGGCTGCCTGGCCTACGGCGGCCTCGGCTGGATCTACCTCGCGCGCGACCGGAACGTCTCGGGGCGCTGGGTGGTGCTCAAGGGCCTGCTCAACTCCGGCGACCCCGACGCGTACGCCGCGGCCGTCACCGAGCGCCGGTTCCTGGCCGAGGTCGAGCACCCGCTGATCGTCGAGATCTACAACTTCGTCCTGCACGACGGCGCCGGCTACATCGTGATGGAGTACGTCGGCGGGCCGAGCCTCAAGCAGATCCTGAAGGAGCGGCTGGACGCCAACGGCGGCGCCGCGGATCCGCTGCCGGTGGACCAGGCGCTCGCCTTCGTGCTCGAGGTCATGCCCGCCTTCGCCTACCTGCACGACCACGGCCTGCTCTACTGCGACTTCAAGCCGGACAACATGATCCAGGTGGGCGACCAGGTCAAGCTGATCGACCTCGGCGGAGTGCGCCGGATCGACGACGAGGACTCCGCCATCTACGGCACCGTCGGCTACCAGGCTCCGGAGGTCGCCGACCTCGGTCCCTCGGTCGCCTCCGACGTCTACACGATCGGCCGCACGCTGGCCTCGCTGGTGCTCGACTTCCGCGGCAACCAGACGACCTTCGTCGCCTCGCTGCCGCCGGTGTCGGAGACGCCGCTGTTCCAGCGCTACGACTCCTTCTACCGCCTGATCGCGAAGGCGTGCGCTCCCGACCCGCAGGACCGCTTCGCCACGGTGGACGAGATGCGCGGCCAGCTGCTCGGGGTGCTGCGCGAGGTCGTCGCGACCGACCGCGGTCCCGGACACCCCGCGCTGCACTCGACGGAGTCGGCCCTGTTCGAGGCGCCCGTGGCCGACGTGGTCGACCGCGTCCCGCCGTGGGACGCGCTGCCGGCGCTCCGCCGCGACGAGTCCGATCCCGCCCGGTCGTGGCTCGCGGGCGTGAACGTCGCCGACCCGATCGTGCGCCTGCGCGCTCTCGCGCTCGCGCCCACCGTGACGGTCGAGGTGCGGCTCGCCCGCGCCCGGGCGGCGATCGAGGCGCAGCGCTGGGAGGAGGCGGCCCGCGCGACGGGCGAGATCCTCACGGAGGACCCGTGGGAGTGGCGGGCGGTCTGGATGAGCGGTCTCGCGCAGCTCGCGCGCGGCGACGACATCGGGGCCCGCGCCTCCTTCAACACCGTCTACGGGCAGGTCCCCGGCGAGCTCGCCCCGAAGCTCGCGCTCGCCGCGGCGTGCGAGGCGAGCGGTGAGCCCGAGGTCGCCGAGTCCCTCTACGTGATCTGCGCCCGCGCCGACGCGAACTACACGGCACCCGCCGCCTTCGGTCTCGCGCGGGTGCGGCAGCTGCGCTCCGACCTCGACGGGGCGCTCGACGCGCTCGACATCGTCGCGCCCACGCGCTCCTCCTACTCCGACGCGCGCCGCCGCCGGGCGGAGCTGCTGGCGGAGTCGGGCCGCGGGCTGCCCGCGCTCTCGGCCGCCCTCGCGAGCGTCGACTCCGTGTCGATCGATCAGCGGACCCGCCTCGAGCTCACGACTCAGGTCCTCGCCTCCGCCCTCGAGCTGGTGCGGCGCGACGGCCCGGCCGAGGGAGCGACCCTCGGCGGGGTCGAGGCGAACGAGGCCGCCATCCGCGACGGCCTCGAGGCCTCCTACCGCGCGCTCGCCGCCTCCACTCGCGAGCGCGACGAGCGCCTGCGCCTCGTCGACCGGGCCAACGAGGTCCGACGCTGGACGCTGACATGAGCGGCGCGCTGTCGACTCCCTGCCCGAACTGCGGCGAGCCGGTCACGACGGGCGACGCGTTCTGCGAGGCCTGCGGGACGCCGCTGATCGTCGCGGCCACCCCCTCCGCTCCGCCCGTCGCCGTCGGAGGATCCGCCGCCTGCGTCTACTGCGGGGGAGCGGTCGCCGAGGACGGCTACTGCGAGCAGTGCGGACGCCCAGCTCCGACCGAGCGCGAGCACTGGGCCGAAGCGCCGCACCCGCTGGTCGGCGGCGTCTGCGACCGCGGGCTCCGGCATCCGGCCAACGAGGACGCGATGGCGCTCGGGGCGACCACCGGCGCCGACGGCTCTCTGAGGACGGCGCTGCTCGTGGTCTGCGACGGGGTCTCCTCGACCCCCGACTCCGACAAGGCGTCGCTCGCCGCGGCCCGTGCGGCACTCAGCGCGCTGCAGGCCGAGGTCGGCGGGGAGAGCGCGGGAGCGGACCGCTGGCGCGCGCTGCTGCAGATGGCCACCGCGCGCGCTTCCGGAGCGATCGACGCGGCCGTGCCCGAGAAGCGGTCGAATCCGCCCTCGTGCACCTTCACCGCGGCGGTGCTGGACGGCGCGCTGCTCGTCACGGGCAACGTGGGCGACAGCCGCAGCTACTGGATGCCGGACGCGGGCGAGCCGCGGCAGCTCACGGTCGACGACTCGTGGGCGCAGGAGCAGATCGCCTCGGGAGTGCCGCGGGAGCAGGCCGAGACGGCGCCCGACGCTCACGCCATCACCCGCTGGCTCGGCGCCGACGCGCACGACGAGGAGCCGCGGGTCGCCTCCGAGGAGCTGACCGAGCCGGGCTGGGTGCTGGTCTGCTCCGACGGGCTGTGGAACTACGCGTCCGCCGCCGAGGACCTCGCGCGCGTGCTCCGCGACGCGCAGGAGCGGGTGGGCGCGGATCCGGTCACGCTCGCGAAGGCGCTGGTCGCCTGGGCGAACGAGCGCGGCGGGCACGACAACATCACCGCGGCGCTGGCGCGGTTCGACCCGGCGGGTGCGGCGGAGACTGCGGCTGAAGCGTCCGCTGCAGAGGTGCACGGTGAGGAGACCGGTACAGCCGAGCAGGGTGCTGCCGACTCCGGCGCCGCCGACCTCGGCGCTGCGGATCCCGGTGCTGCGGACCCGAGCGCGGCCGACCCCGCCGCCTCGAGCCCCGACCCGGCCACCCCTTCGCCCGACGCCGACGCCCTCGCCCGACGCCTCCCGTCCCACCGACTGAGCGCGCCGATCCGTCCAGACCACCCCTCCGCCGCTGGACGGATCGGCACCCCCGCGGCCGTGATCACGCCCCTACAGTCGTCGCCATGAGCATCGCCGAGCCCGCCACCGCCCTGTCCGTCGTCGGCCACTGGATCGACGGGGCTCCCTCCGACTCCTCGTCCGGCCGCACCGCTCCCGTCTACGACCCGGCGCTGGGAGTCGCGACCAAGGAGGTCGCGCTCGCCGACTCCGCCGAGGTGGACGCCGCCGTCGCCTCCGCGAAGGCCGCCTTCCCCGCCTGGCGCGACACGTCGCTCGCGAAGCGGCAGCAGATCGTCTTCCGCTTCCGCGAGCTCCTCGAGGCGAAGAAGCAGGAGCTCGCCGAGCTGATCACGTCGGAGCACGGCAAGGTCGTCTCGGACGCGCTCGGCGAGATCACTCGCGGCCAGGAGGTCGTGGAGTTCGCGACCGGGCTCGCGCACCACCTCAAGGGCGAGTACTCGGAGCAGGTCTCCACGGGCGTCGACGTCTACTCGACCAAGCAGCCGCTGGGCGTGGTCGGGATCATCTCCCCCTTCAACTTCCCGGCGATGGTGCCGATGTGGTTCTTCCCCATCGCCATCGCCGCCGGCAACACCGTCGTGGTGAAGCCCTCCGAGAAGGACCCGTCCCCGGCGATCTGGCTCGGCGCCCTCTGGAAGGAGGCCGGCCTCCCCGACGGCGTCTACACGGTGCTCAACGGCGACAAGCAGGCCGTCGATGGGCTGCTCGAGCACCCCGACGTCCGCTCGATCTCGTTCGTCGGGTCGACCCCGATCGCGCAGTACGTCTACGAGACGGGCACGAAGCACGGCAAGCGCGTCCAGGCCCTCGGTGGGGCGAAGAACCACATGCTGGTGCTCCCCGACGCGGACCTCGACCTCGTCGCCGATTCCGCGATCAACGCCGGCTTCGGCTCGGCGGGGGAGCGGTGCATGGCGATCTCGGTCGTCGTCGCGGTCGAGCCCGTCGCCGACGAGCTCATCACCAAGATCCAGGACAGGGCCGCGACCCTGCGCACCGGCGACGGACGTCGTGGCTGCGACATGGGCCCGCTGATCACCGAGGCGCACCGCGACAAGGTCGCCTCCTACATCGCGATCGCGGAGGAGGACGGCGCCGAGGTCGTCATCGACGGGCGCGAGATCGAGGTGGACGGCGACGCGAACGGCTTCTGGCTCGGCCCGACCCTGCTCGACAAGGTCCCCACCACCTCCCGCGCCTACACGGAGGAGATCTTCGGCCCGGTGCTCTCCATCGTCCGCGTCGCCTCCTACGAGGAGGGCGTCGCACTCATCAACAACGGCGCCTTCGGCAACGGCACCGCGATCTTCACCAACGACGGAGGAGCGGCACGCCGCTTCCAGAACGAGGTCGAGGTCGGCATGATCGGCATCAACGTCCCCATCCCCGTCCCCGTCGCCACGTTCTCCTTCGGCGGCTGGAAGGCGTCCCTCTTCGGCGACACCAAGGCTCACGGAGCAGAAGGCGTCCGCTTCTTCACCCAGCAGAAGGCCATCACCAGCCGCTGGCTCGACCCCTCCCACGGCGGCATCAACCTCGGGTTCCCGCAGCATTCCTAGGCTCTCTCCTCCTTCGTCGTCGATCGCCCGCAGTCGGCCTGGGAGGGTGGTCGCGTCTCGCAGAGCGTCCTGCGTTCCGCGCACGTCGATCCGCTGAGACGCGGATCACCGGTTGCGCTCCGCGCCGGCGGGAGGCGCTGGGTCGACCGGAGAGGCTCACCAGCACGGCTGAGCGCAACCGGCGATCCGCGTGGGAGCGGATCGTCGTGCGCGGTACGCAACCCGCTCTGCGGAACGCGACCACCCTCCCCGGCCGACCGCGGCCGATCGACGACGCCAGGAGGAGACAGGCTCTTGAGCACCGCGCAACCGGCGATCCGCGTGGGAGCGGATCGTCGTGCGCGGTACGCAACCCGCTCTGCGGAACGCGACCACCCTCCCCGGCCGACCGCGGCCGATCGACGACGC